>JAEEQF010000008.1 GCA_016285175.1 Bacteroidales bacterium | reverse complement strand
CACACGTACAGCACCTTCCCTTCGGCCCCTTCCACCGGGACGGGTACGCCCCAGTCCAGGTCCCGGGTGACGGCACGGGGCATGAGGCCTCCGTCCAGCCAGCTCTTGCACTGGCCGTACACGTTGGTCTTCCACTCCTTATGCTGCTCCAGGATCCAGTCCCGCAGCCAGGGCTCATACTTGTCCAGCGGCAGGTACCAGTGCTTGGTCTTCTTCTTCACGGGGGTGGAACCGGAAAGCTTGGACTTGGGATCTATGAGCTCTTCCGGCGAGAGGGTGCTGCCGCATTTCTCGCACTGGTCCCCGTACGCATGGGGATTGCCGCATTTGGGGCAGGTGCCTTCGATGAGCCGGTCCGTAAGGAACATACGGGCCTGCTCGTCGTAGAGCTGTTCGCTTTCCTGGGTGATGAAGTCCCCCTGGTCGTAGAGTTTGCGGAAGAACTCCGAGGCGTTCTTTGCATGGACGGCCGATGAAGTCCGGGAATAGATGTCAAAATTGATTCCCAGGCCCGTGAAGGCATCCTTCATGATCTTGTGGTATTTGTCCACAATGTCCTGCGGCGTAACGCCCTGGTCCTTAGCCTTGATGGTGATGGGTACGCCGTGCTCGTCGGATCCGCAGATGAACACCACATCCTCTCCCCGCATGCGCAGGTAGCGGACATAGATGTCTCCGGGAATGTAGGCGCCGGCCAGATGGCCGATATGGACGGGACCGTTGGCATAGGGGAGCGCGCAGGTCACCAGGGTTCTCTTGTAACTCATTTCTTCAATCTCCCAAGTTTGATATTGATGGTTTTCTTTATTTCGTTGATGCGGCCCAGGCTGGTAAGGATTTCCAGCTGTTCCTCCGGCGTGGCGCCGGACAGTTTGGCCTTGAGCTCCTCCTGACGGGCCTGGAGCCTTTTGTCGTGGTAGGCCAGGATGGCGCGGGGCACGAAATTGACCAGCCAGGAATCCGTGGTGGTGAGGGCGTCCGTGAAGTTGTGGACCGTGAGCTCGTATTTTTCCGTGGACAGGTCTGCGGTAACGGCCGCTACCGTGCGGTCTTCCCCGTTGAGGAGCGCCAGCACGATGGCGTCCTGCTCCAGGCCTTCGTCGTAAAGGGCGAAATAGGCGTCGTAGGCCGATTGATAGGCCTGGTTGGCAAAGCGGATGTCATCTCCGGCCAGGGCGGCGTCAATGAATTCGGCCACGCTCTGTGCCCCCTCCGGGTCATAGAACTCCGAGTCCGACTCAAACTGCAGCGGCGTGCGCCCGTAGCGGATGATAAAGCCCAGCAGTTCCTTTTCCGAAGGCTCCAGCAACCTGCCCTTATTATTTGCCGATCCATAGGCAGGGGAAGACTCTTTTCCCGTAGCATCGGCATAATTCTTCGCGGAGGGAAAAGAGTCTTCTCCTGCATTTCTACCGGCATCGGCATAATTATTCGCAGAAGGAGAAACGTTTTCTCTTCTGGCAGTGTGCCGGTTGTTTTCCCGGGTTTTCCGCACCCGGTCCTGGATGATATCGGCCTCTATCTCAAAGCGTTTGGCCACGGTGTCCACGTATACCTGACGCTTGATGGCGTCCGGGATGAGGGCTACCGTATCGGCAATCTCGTTGATGAGGTTGGCTTTCTTGAGCGGGTCGTTGCCGGCGTCCTTGAGCATGAGGTCCGTCTTGAAGCCTATACCGTCCTGCTCGTGGCTGGCAATATACCCGCGAATCTCTTCCAGGGTGTGCTTGCGGGAGAAGGAGTCCGGGTCGTCCCCGTCCGGGAGGAACACCACGCGGGGATTCATGCCTTCCTTGAGGATGAGGCCGATGGCGCGGATGGCGGCATGGAGGCCGGCGCCGTCCCCGTCGTACATGATGGTGATGTTCTCTGTGAAGCGCTTGATGAGGCGGATCTGCTCCTCCGTGAGGGAAGTGCCGCAGGAGGCCACCACGTTGGTGATGCCCATCTGGTGCATCATTACCACATCCACGTTGCCTTCCACCAGGATGCAGCGGTCTTCCTTGGCTATGCTGCTCTTGGCAAAGTAGATACCCAGGAGGTTCCTGCTCTTGATGTAGATCTCCGTTTCCGGGGAGTTCACGTACTTGGCCGGGTTGTCGGACCTAAGGGTGCGGCCGCTGAAGGCGATCACGCGCCCGCTCACGGAGTGGATGGGGAACATGATCCTTTCCCGGAACTTGTCTATGAGCTGCCCGTCTTCCTGCCGGATGGCCAGGCCGGCGTCCACCAGGTATTCGTCTTTGTATCCGGCGGCGCGGGCGGCATCCACCAGGGCGGTCTTACCCGAAGGGGCCCAGCCCAGGCTCCACTGCTCTATGGTGGCGTCTTCTATTCCGCGTTTGCGGTAATACGCCAGGCCTATGGCATGGCCTTCCTGGGTCTGGAGCTGTTCCAGGAAGAACTTCCGGGCATATTCACTCACGGCCATGAGGCTTTCGCTCCGCTGCCGGGCGGCAATCTGTTCGGCCGTCTCCTCCTCTTCCTTAACCTCTATGTGGTATTTCCGGGCCAGATAGCGGAGGGCTTCCGGGTACGTCATGTGCTCGTATTCCATCACAAAGCCCACGGCGCTGCCGGCCTTGCCGCAGCCGAAGCATTTGTAGATGCCCCGGGCGGGGTTCACGTTGAAGGAGGGCGTCTTCTCGTTGTGGAAGGGACAGCAGGCCACATAGTTGGCTCCGCGGCGCTTGAGCGTCACGAAATCTCCCACCACCTCTTCAATGCGGGCGGTGTCCAGGATGAGGTCTACGGTCTCCTTGGGAATCATAAATGATTCATTTATTATCTTACGTTACCCTTTCCCTAAATCCCTTCCCTCGGGGAAGGGACTTGCAATCGCCCTTTCAGGGCTCCACTCTATTCCTTCTCGAAGTTAACTTCTTTGGTGTTGGACAAGTCTGTAACGGTAATTTTACCATCTTCCTTGGGCTCTGCCTTGGGGGTATTGTCCGTAGCGGGCTTATAGTGTTTTTCCTGCCAGAGGGCTTTGGCCTGGAAGTAGGCGTCCCGGCCGTACCAGTACAGGCCCAGCACACCAATAATCACAGCCAGGATCTTGCCGGTGGTAATGAGCCAGATGCCCAAACCCACAAACAGCAGGTCTTTCACCAGCCGTATCCATCGGTTGTTATATCCAAAATTCATCATAGCCTACAAAGATACAAAGATTCTGTGAGAATCCCTATTTGACAATTAGCGTATGATTGTTTACCTTTGTGATGCAAGATTTCCATCGGCTTGGATTTTGTATGTAAACAGCAACGCTATGAGTAAGAAGATACATACTTGGTGGAAAGCCCTGCTGGGCGGTATCCTGACCCTGCTGGGCTTCCAGGGCTGTGAAGGGATCCTGAATATCGGCAGATGTGAATACGGCCAGCCGCATGCCAATTACAAGCTCCTGGGAGATGTGAAAGACCAGGCCGGAAAGCCCATAAAGGGTATCCGGGTGGTTTTTGCCCCGCGCGGGCTGGACGATGAATACCCGGAGTATCATAACGACACGCTCTACACCAATGCGGCCGGTCATTTCGAGCTGGCTCAGACCAAATACAACTGGCCGGGGCAGGAAAGCTCATTCACCCTTGTGGCCGATGACGTTGACGGGGAGGAAAACGGCGCTTTCGAATCCCAGACGCTCACAGGTGACAAGATAAGCGTGAAGCAGTCCCAAAGGGGCGACGGGAACTGGTACGGGGGAACGTTCGACATTGAGGCCCAGATCGTCCTCAAAAAGAAATCCCAGTAATGGCGGAACCCCTTTCTTTCAGACGGAAATTAGCTCTTTCTATAAACCGGAAGCTGCAGGAGGATGCTATTGCACAGCATCGGCTCAGGCAGCTTTTTTGGGAGTGTACCCTCCGCTGCAACCTTTCCTGCCGCCACTGCGGGAGCGACTGCCGGATCACTTCCGGCGTTCCGGATATGCCCATGCAGGACTTCGCCCGGGTGCTGGACAGCATTGCCCGCAGCGAGAATCCCCATGAGGTAATGATCAACGTCACAGGCGGGGAGCCCCTTATGCGCTCCGATCTGGAACAGTGCGGCCGCATGATGTACGACAAGGGCTTCCCCTGGGGCATGGTTTCCAACGGTTTCGCCCTTACGGAAAAACGCTATCTGGGCCTGCTCTCCAGCGGTCTCAGGGCCATGACCATCTCCCTGGACGGAATAGGGGAGGTCCACGAATGGATGCGGGGGCGGGAAAGCAGTTTTGAACGGGCCGCCAGGGCCATAAAGATGGTCATAGAATCCGGCGAAATTGAATTTGACGTAGTTACCTGCGTGAACCGCCGCAGTTTCTCCCAGCTTGGCCAAATCAAGGAATACCTTATTGGCCTGGGCCTCAAGGAGTGGCGCCTGTTTACGGTTTTCCCGGTGGGACGTGCGGCAGAGGATCCCGAATTGCAACTCTCCCGCGAAGAGTTCCGCGCCCTCATGGACTTTATCCGGGACACGCGGCGCGAAGGACGCATCAAGGCCTCCTATGGCTGCGAGGGCTTCCTGGGAAACTACGAAGGCGACGTGCGGGACGGCTTTTTCATCTGCCGTGCCGGTATCAGCGTGGGCGGCATCCTGGCCGACGGCTCCATATCGGCCTGCCCCAGCATCCGGGCCGATTATCACCAGGGCAACATCTACCAAGACGACTTTATGGAGGTATGGAACAGCCGTTTCCAGCCTTACAGGGACAGGTCCTGGACCCGGGAGAAGGAGCCTTGCGCCTCCTGCAGGATGTGGAAGTTCTGCCGGGGCGGCGGCATGCACCTCAGGGACTCCGGCGGCAAGCTGCTGTTCTGCCACCTGGACCGCTTATAAACAAAAACCTTCGGCTTTGACACCGAAGGTTTTTTTCTAGAACGGAAGATCGTCTTCCGGATTGTCGGCCGGCATGTCGTCTATGGACGGCGCCGGAGGGGTCTGGTAGGCAGGAGCCTGCGGGACGGCCGCCGGGGCAACGCTCTGCTGCGGGGCTTCTGAGCCGGCAGGGGCGATACGCCAGATCTGGAGGTCGTTGTACCATCGGCCGTTATATTCACGGCTCTTTAGGTTGAAGGAAACCTTTACGCGGTCTCCCGCCTGGTACTTGTCCAGTTCCTGCACTTTGTCCTGGCCCCATGCCGTGAAACAGGCCTGGGATGTATAGTTCCCATCCGGGAATTCCAGGATGAATTCCTGCTTGGCCCAGGCGCCACGGGCGGAAGTACCGCTTTGGACGCCCAGCTTCTGACGGATGGTCCCTTCCAGTTCGAGTGCCATAGACTTACTCTGCAGCGGGGGCTACGAACGGACGCACCTCCAGGAGGTCCACATCGAATACCAGGGTGGCATTGGGGCCGATGGGGCCCTGGCCACGCTCGCCATAAGCCATGTTGGCAGGGATCACCAGGGTGATCTTGCCGCCTTCGCCCACGAGCTTCATGCCCTCGGTCCAGCCGGAGATAACGCGGTTGAGCGGGAACTCGATGCCGTCGTTCTTGTCGAACTCGGTGCCGTCGATGAGGGTACCGCGGTAGTTCACCTTAACGGTGTCACGGTCCGAAGTGGCGCGGACGCCGCTGCCGGAATCCTGGATGAGATAGACGATACCGGTGATGGTGGAATCGGCATTGTTCTTGGCCATGAATTCCTGGCGGAACTTGTCACCCTTCTCCTTGTTGAGACCGCCTTCATAGGCCATCTGCTTCTGGATGTAAGAGTTCAGGACAGCAGACATCTCGTTGGGATCGATCTTGAACTGCTTGGCAAAGGCGGAGTCATTGGGATTGGGCTCGCCACTGGCCTTGAGGGCGTCCATTATACCTTTGCGCATAATACCCAGGTCCAGATCCTGAAATTTGTTCTGGTTCATTACCATACCGAAGTTTACACCCAGCAGGTAAGCGGCGGAATCGGCGTGGGACTTGCTGGGAAGCAGGTCACGTACGGCTTTGGTGCCTTCAACCTTGGAAGCACCGTTGCAAGCGATCATGAGCACGGCGGCCGATGCGATTGCGATAATCTTAGTAAGTTTCATAATATAATAACGTTTATAATGTTGTTCTGTAATGCTTGCCGGGCCATTTTTCCCGGCAATTTGCAAAGTTAGCAGTTTTTTCTTAAAAAATGTTAATAAATTGTTATGAATCAAAAAATTTGGATTATTCTCCGGAAATGACTAAATTTATACGAAACTATGAACCAATCGTATGGCCATCGACCCCAATATCCTCCATGCCAAGCTGAAAACGTTCTTCGGATACGACGCTTTCAAGGGAGACCAGGAGCCCATTATCCAGCACCTGGTGGAAGGTGGGAATGCGTTTGTGCTCATGCCCACAGGCGGTGGAAAGTCTCTTTGCTACCAGCTTCCGGCCCTGGTTATGGACGGAACGGCCATAGTGATCTCCCCGCTTATCGCCCTCATGAAAAACCAGGTGGACGCCATCCGGGGGTTCGAAGCCGGGGAAGACGGCATCGCCCATTTCCTCAATTCCTCCCTCAGCCGCGCCCAGGTGGCGGAGGTGCGGGAAGACCTTCTCAACGGCGTTACCAAACTGCTGTATGTGGCCCCGGAGTCGCTCACCAAGGAGGAGAACATCAATCTGCTCAAGGAAATCAAGATCTCCTTCTATGCCGTGGACGAAGCCCACTGTATCTCCGAATGGGGGCACGATTTCCGTCCGGAATACCGGAAAATCCGTTCCATCATAGAGGAAATCCAGCCCGCACCGGTTATTGCCCTAACAGCCACCGCCACGCCTAAGGTGCAAAGCGATATCCTCAAGAACCTGCGCATCCAGGATGCCAGGGTGTTCCGCTCGTCCTTCAACCGGCCCAATCTGTATTATGAGGTGCGGGACAAGGTGGAACCGGAAAAGGATATCATCCGTTTTATCCGGCAGAACCCCGGCAAGTCCGGCATCATCTATTGCCTTAGCAGAAAAAAGGTGGAAGAACTGGCTCAGCTCCTGAGCATCAACGGTATCCGTGCCCTTCCGTATCACGCCGGGCTGGACGCCAAAACCCGGGCCGATAACCAGGACCAGTTCCTTTCGGAGGAAGTGGACGTGATTGTGGCCACCATTGCCTTCGGCATGGGTATAGACAAGCCGGACGTCCGCTTCGTAATCCATTACGATATCCCCAAGAGCATCGAGGGTTATTACCAGGAAACCGGCCGCGCCGGACGGGACGGCCAGGAAGGCCTGTGTATTACGTACTATAGTTACAAGGACATCCAGAAACTGGAGAAGTTCATGCAGGGAAAGCCTGTGGCGGAGCAGGAAATCGGCAAACAGCTCCTCAACGAAACCGTGGCCTACGCGGAATCCAGCCAGTGCCGGCGGAAGCTGCTGCTCAATTACTTCGGGGAAGATTACCTGCCGGACAACTGCGGCGCCTGCGACAACTGCCTGCATCCCAAGACCCGCTTTGACGGCCGGGAGGACATGTGCCTGGTGATAGAGCTCATAGAGTCCCTGCCGGAACATTTCAAGCTGGAGCACCTGGCCAACGTCCTTTCGGGCGTTTCCAATGCCATGGTCAAGTCCTATCAGCACGACAAGCTGGAACTGTTCGGCGCCGGAAAGGATCACGACGTGCGTTTCTGGTCGGCCGTCATCCATCAGGGGCTCATCCTGCATTTCCTGGAGAAAGACATTGAGAATTACGGCCTCATCGCCGTCACGGACCAGGGTCGGAAGTTCCTGGAGAAACCGTACGAACTCCTTTTGGTGGAAGACCGGACCTTCTCGGACGGAGAAGACGATGAAGACGATGAAACGGCCGTGCCGGGCCAGGGCGGCGGCGGAGACCCCGTGCTGCTGGCCATGCTCAAGGACCTCCGCAAAGACGTGGCCCGCCGGCATAAGGTGCAGCCCTGGGTGGTTTTCTCGGACCCCGCCCTGGAAGACATGTCCATCCTTTACCCGCTCACCCTCAAGGAGATGTCGGAAAAGTGCCAGGGCGTGGGAGAAGGCAAGGCACGCAAGTACGGGCAGCCTTTCGTGGACCTTATCGGCCGATATGTGGAGGAAAACGAAATTGAGCGGCCGGACGATTTCATTGTGAAGTCCGTCGCTTCCAAGTCCGGCAACAAGGTATATATCATCCAGTCCATAGACCGCAAGCTTTCCCTGGAGGACATCGCTTCCGCCAAGGGCCTGGAAATGGATGAATTGCTGTCGGAAATAGAAGCCATCGTCTCCACCGGCACCCGGATCAACCTGAATTATTACATAGAGGAGGAGCTGGACGAGGAAGTGGTGGAGGAAATTTACGACTGGTTCCGCGAAGAAGCCACCTCCGATTCCCTGGAAGAAGCCATCCAGGCCCTTGGCGGGGATTACGAAGAGGAGGAAATCCGCCTGGTGCGCCTCAAGTTCCTCTGCGAGGTGGCCAATTAAAGATACACCAGCGAGGAAAGTTTCTCCGGATCAAACAGCCGGCAAGCCATATTGCGCAAATCTTCCGGGCCGATGTTTTCCAGGCAGGCCCGGATCTCTTCCTGACTCATGATATTGCCCCAGGCCAGCAGGCTCTTTCCCATGGACAGGCACTGGGCCTCTCCGGCCTCCGAACTGATGGCCAGCTGCCCCATAAGCTGCTTCCGGTAGCTCTTTACCTTCGCTTCGCTCATGGCCGTCTCTCTCAGGCGTGCCAGTATCTTCTGGATGGTGGCCATGCAGGCCTCCAGGTTGGGCCTGTCGCAGCCAAAACTGATGGCAACGATACCCGTATCGGCATATTGCGTGTAAGAACACTCAATGCCGTAGACCCACCCCTTTTTCTCTCGTAATTCGCTGTTCAACAGGGAATTGGAAGCCGGCCCGCCCAGAATGTTCACCAGCATGGCCGCCACCATCCTCTCCGGCATCTGGTACAACGAAGGCGCATAGCCACCCACCACCGCATTTACCTCATGATTCCGCTTGTCAATCACCTGATGAAAAACGTCAGTGCCAGGGAAGGGGAACACCCTTTCCGTAGCATCGGCATAATTATTCGCGGAGGAAAGGGTGTTCCCCTTCCCTTCAAATGCCTTTTCGATGCATTTCAGCACCTGTTTTTCCAGCTTTCCCTCGTCTTCGCCGGCCACTATGGTCAAGGCCATCCTTTCCGGCGTGAAGAACGTTTGGACAAACTCCCGCAGCTGCTTTGCGGATATCTTTTTTACGCTGGCCGCCGTGCCCAGGATGGGATGCTCCAGCGGATGCCCCTGGAACAGGAGCCCTTCGAACCGGTCGTAGATATCTTCGGCCGGATTGTCCTTGTAAGAAATGATTTCGTCCAGCACCACGCCCCTTTCCGTCTCAATCTCGTTGTCCGGGAACGTGGATTCCAGCGCCAGCTCAAACAGCAGCCGGACAGCCTTCCACAGATCCTCCTTCAGCACCGTGGCATGCAGGACAATCTCCTCTTTGGTGGTGTAGGCGTTAAGCTCCCCACCCAGCCGGTCCAGATAGCTGTTGATGGCCGATGCCTTCTTGCGGCGAGTCCCGCGGAACAGCGTATGCTCCACGAAGTGCGCGATTCCGGAAGGGAAACCCGCCTCCTGGGCCGTGCCGCAGCCTATGGATAGCGCACAATACGCCACAGCCTTTCCGCTATGGCGTACCGCATATTTAAGACCGCAGGGAGACTGGCCGCTTCTCATCGTCCTTTGGCCATCCGCTTCAGGTCGTCGGACAGGAAGCCCACACCGTTATGATTGGAGATCTTGTGGCGGCGGAGATAGTAGAGGGTATGCTTTTCCGCGTCTACCAGTATCTTGTAGCACCAGGCGTCGTTATTGGGTGCCGGGGGTGCAATCACAAAGCCCACCAGGGTGTTGAAGGAACCCAGCTGGAACATCCTGTCGGCCTCTTCCTCATCGTCGCACAGGAGGATGTCGTCGCTGAGATACTTCTCACCGTCCTTTTCCGAAACCTGCATGGAGATGTCCGTGATGGCCAGGTAGATGCGCTTGTTCTTGCCGTCCTGGGCATATTTCTCGTTGAACCAGCCGTCCATCTGGTAGGCGGTCTTTTCGCTCTCCATGGCTGCCAGGGCGAATTCCTGGACAGCACCAACCAGCGCGCCCAGATACAGCAGTTCCCGTCCGCTGTTACCTTCGGCTGCACATACCGGCAGGGAAATGATTTCCGGCATCTTGCCCAGGCCGCCCGATGCGGCTGCGTCTCCCTTCACAAGGGTGAGGAAGGTGATGCCCGCCTCTGCGTTGTCCTTGGAGGCAGAGTCTGCCAGCAGCAGGAAATAGTACTGGTCCGAGGTCTTGCGGGCTTCGAATTCGGCGGGGGTGCAGAACTCAAAGGCCGATGCCTTCCACTGGTTGAGGACTTCCTGCTTGAGGGCGCCGGCCAGGATGGAGTTGCCGGGAAGGACCACCTGGGTGACTTTGTCCGTGAAATCGTTCAGCCGGTATTTCCGGGTGGTGACGGTACCCTGGGCCAGCAGGGTGAGGGCCAGCAGGAGGGCGCTTATGCTTGCAACGAACTTCTTCATCTTTTTATGGTTTTATTGTGCTATAAATGCGTATGTTATGGTGCCTGCCTGCCGGGCGGGCGCGGTTTGCGAGGCCGAAAACTTGGACAGCCTGGCGGCGCGGACGGCAAAGGTCCTGAGGCAGTTGTCTGCGGTGGAGCTTCCTTCGTCCACCTTGGCGTTTACCACGGTGCCCCGGTTGTCCACCGTAATGATCACCGTCACTTCTCCGGCTCCATAGCAGCGGTAGGCCGGGATGGGGAGGTGGGAGGCTTTGCGCCCGTCCAGGCTCCAGGAAAGCACCGAAGGCCCGCTGTACGGCTTGGGCTCCGGCTGCTTGGGATCCTCCTTCTCGTGCGAGGGCGTTTCCACATAGTCATCGGGGTCTTCCGTCCGGTGTTGTCCATCCTTCAAGTCCTGTGCCAGCCTTTCGGCTTCCCGGTACAGTTCATCGGCATTGGTCCCTCTGTCGTCCTTGAGCTGGGAACGGTCCACCGCTACATTCCTTACCGGAACGCCCGCCGAGGCCGATATGAGGTTTTCCAGCAGCTGGGCGGCCGTTTCCTTGAGTTGCCGCTCTTCCCGGATGCGCTCCTGTTCCTCCTGCTGCGTAAAGTCCAGCACAAAACTGTTTTCACGCTGGAACTCATAGCCTATCCTCACCACCAACAAGACGATAATCACCGCGACATGGATAATCGCGGTGATATACAGTCCGGCTTTCTGGTCAGGACTCAGCTTCATCCATTTTTCTTTTTCTTTCCGCGCTTCTGTTTAAGCGCCTTTTCCACTGTGGTGGTGAGCACGTCGATGGCCACCTTGTTGTGCCCGCCCTGCGGGACGATGATATCGGCATATCGTTTGGAGGGCTCGATGAACTGCAGGTGCATGGGCTTAACCGTGTCGCAGTAATGCTCGATGGCGGTTTCTATGTTGCGCCCGCGTTCCGCTATGTCCCGGACTATGATCCGGAGCACCCTGTCGTCATCGTCGGCATCCACGAAGATCTTGATGTTCATCTGGTCCCGGAGCTCTTTGCAGGTGAAGATGAGGATGCCTTCCACAATAATCACATCGGCCGGCTCTACCGTCACGGTTTCCGTGGTGGAACGGGAGCAGGTGATGTACGAATACACCGGCTGCTCCACGGTTTTGCCGGACTTGAGTTCCCGGATCTGCTGGCACATGAGTTTCCAGTCGATGGCGTCCGGATGGTCGAAGTTTATATTCTTCCGCTCCTCTGGGGGAACGTGGCTGGAATCCTTGTAATAGGAGTCCTGCGGAATCACGACGACGCGTCCCTGCAACTGCTGGGTGATGGCCCTTACGACCGTCGTCTTACCTGAACCGGAACCTCCGGCAATACCGATGACTAACATGGAATATACCTTTTAAAACTCTGCATTCTTAGGTGTCCTCGGGAAGGGGATCACATCACGGATGTTGGACATGCCCGTGACGAAGAGCAGCAGGCGCTCGAAGCCCAGGCCGAAGCCGCTGTGGGGAACGGTGCCATAGCGACGGGTGTCGATGTACCACTCCAGGTTCTTGCGGGACATGCCCAGTTCCTCTATCCTCTGCTCCAGTTTCTCCAGGGAGGCCTCACGCTCGCTTCCGCCGATGATCTCTCCAATCTTGGGGAAGAGCACGTCCATGCCGCGCACCGTGCGGCCATCCTGGTTCTGCTTCATGTAGAAGGCTTTGATGTCCTTGGGGAAGTCCGTGAGAATCACGGGTTTCCCAAAGTGCTTCTCTACCAGGTAACGTTCGTGCTCGCTCTGGAAATCCGTACCCCAGTGCACCGGATACTCAAACTTAACACCGTCTGCGATGGCCTTTTCCAGGATATCCACGGCTTCTGTATAGGTGACTTTCTGGAAGGGAATGCCCAGGACGCTCTGCATGCGCTCGATGAGGCCGTCGTCGTACTTGCTGTTAAGGAACTTAAGGTCGTCCATGCAGTTGTCCAGTGCGTACTGCACCAGGTATTTCACGAACTCTTCGGCCAGGGCCATATCGTCCTGGATGTCGTAGAAGGCCATTTCCGGTTCTATCATCCAGAATTCCGCCAGGTGGCGAGGCGTATTGGAATTCTCTGCACGGAAGGTGGGACCGAAGGTGTAGATCTCACCCACGGCCGTTGCTCCCAGTTCCCCTTCCAGCTGGCCGGAAACGGTGAGGGAGGTCTTCTTGCCGAAGAAATCCTTGCTGAAATCTACGTTGCCCTTCTTGTCCAGCGGGATGTTCTTGAGATCCAGGGTGGTTACCTGGAACATGTCTCCGGCGCCCTCCGCATCGCTTTCCGTGATGAGCGGGGTGTGCAGATACACGAAGCCCTTCTCGTTGAAGAACTTGTGGATGGCGAAAGCCATGGCGTTGCGAATGCGCAGCACTGCGCCGAAGGTGTTGGTCCTAAGGCGCATATGTGCTACGCTGCGTAAGTATTCCAGCGTGGTGTCCTTCTTCTGGAGCGGGAAGCGCATAGGGTCGCATTCGCCCAGCACTTCAATCTCCGAAGCCTGGATTTCCACCGCCTGCCCACTGCCGATAGAGGCCGTGAGCTGTCCTTTCACCGCCAGCGAGGCTCCCGTGGTAATGCGCTTGAACAGTTCTTCGTCGAAGAGCTCCGCATTGGCCACTATTTGGATATTATTAATGGTGGAACCGTCGTTAAGGGCGATGAATTTAACCTGCTTGTTGCCTCTCTTGGTGCGAACCCACCCTTTGGCTAGAACTTCCTTGCCCGGCTCCATGGCCAGCAAGGCCTTAATCTTGGTCCTTTTCAAAGTTTCCATATTATCTGTGTATAATCATACAAAGATAATATTTCTTCCCCAAATGGACAACCTGCAGGCGGGTTTTCTTACTTAATGAGTATCAGATAGTATTCTTTATAGGGAGAGCATACTCTCCTGATCCTGAATTTGAGACGGTTTTTCCGCGAATAGAGGATGCTTTTTTCCCGGAGCCCCAGCAGGCGGGCGATGAGGTCGTTGTCAAAGCCCACGGTGAGGTAGCAGAAGAGCCGGAAGTTGTCCGCTCCGATGTTGGGAATGTCGTCTTCCAGATGCACCAGCACGTTGTTGAATTGACGGTTGATGTCCCTCACCAGGCTTCCCATGCCGTCGCCTCCTCCGTAGACCCTTTCCAGGATCCTCCCGGTCCGGAGTATCAGTTTCTGGTCTGTCCATTTTTCTTCGTTAGCGGCGCTCCAGACATCAAGGAGCCGGCCGATGTCCTGGAACGAACGGCGAAAGGTCTGTACCTGCTGGGACCACTCTTCCCTTGCGGAGAGCTCTTTGGAATTACCCGATTTTTTTTAAGGTTTTCATAATTTGAAAAATTAAAGATAAATATAATAACAA
This sequence comes from Bacteroidales bacterium, assembly GCA_016285175.1. GTDB lineage: Bacteria > Bacteroidota > Bacteroidia > Bacteroidales > UBA932 > Cryptobacteroides. Next base: position 23,815 of record JAEEQF010000008.1, on the reverse strand, counting down.
AAAAAGCAGCCTTTTAGGGGCTGCTTTAATTATAAGATGTGATCCTTTGGGATTACTCGTTCCCGGGCTTGCGCGCGGCGTACATAATCTTAAGGGCGGAGCAGCGGCGCAGCTCCTGTTTCACATCGGAGACGATACCCATACGGACATCTTCGTCAACCCGGAGGTTCACGGTCATGAGGGACCGCTCTGCCTCTGACATGGCGTCACGCTCGGAAGCGATGAAGTCACGGATGTCGGCGATAGTCTTGAAAGAATCGTTGAGCTGGATACGGGCATCGGTACCGTACAGGGCCTGATACTGGCGGGTAGGACTACCGATGTTGATATTGGCAGTGAGGTCCTTTCTATCCAGTTTGGCAACCTCGGATGCTTCCGGGAGCTTAACGAGAACCTTGTTCTCTGTCTCACGCATCTGGGTGGTCACCATGAAGAAGAACAGGAGCATGAACACGATATCGGAAAGGGAGTTGGACGATGCCTGAGGGACTTCCTTCTTATTGCTGGAACTTCCAAATTTTGACATATTCTTTACCTCCTATTTTTTACCGGTATCCTTAGGTTCTGCCTCGGAAATGTTCTGAGGAACAACCTTTTTCACAACGTCCTGCTGTTCTTCGTTCAGGCGGCTGAACTTCCTGCCGAATTCCTGCATGGCGAAGTCGTCACGGAGTTCGTTCACAGCCTTAACAAGTTCGTTCTGCACTGCGATGTAGGCCTGGTAGCTGGTACCACGGTCGTTCTGCAGGGAGATAACGCCCTTGGACTTCATGTAAGTCTTGCCGTTGGCCTCCACGGGTTCCTTTTCGGGAAGGTTGGGGTCATTGGTGGGGTTGGTGAGGAACTCTTTGATTTTTTCTTTCAAGAATGAGATGTCCATGGCTTCGCTACCGGCAAACAGCTTATCGGCAGAGTTGATTCTGACGATGATGATGTTACGACGGTTAACCTTCTGATCCTGCTGCTGCTGATTGGCATCCGGGATTGGGGGAAGGCGACGCTGCAGACCGGACTGCTCACCCATGGTTGTAGTCATGAGGAAGTAGCAGAGCAGGAGGAATGCAATATCTGCCGTAGAACCGATTGCATTAAATTTTCTTCTTGCCATGGTTTCGTTTACTTTTTATTACGGATGGCGATGAACACCTCTGCAAAGATGATGGAGAGGATAGTGGCTCCACCCACCAGGTATGCGAGGTTGAGGACGGTGTCGGTCATCTTGAGCTCAGTAGCAGTGGGCGGCGTGGCCCCGGAATAACCGATGGCCGGAGCGCCGGAAGCGAGCAGGTAGCATATGCCGAAAAGGACGGCTGCTGCCAGGACGGCAATACCGATCTTGATGAGACCCTTGGGATTTGTGGTGGCCGTCACAAAAAGGCCCACGAGGATGACGGCTGCAAGTGCGATGCCCAGGACGATATATGCCCAGAAGAGCAGCGGGTCCACAGTGCCATTGTCCTGTGCGACGGTTTTCGGAAATCCCTTAATCGAACCCCACACCAGCACGCCGACGCTCAGAATCATGAGGACCCAGAGGACGATCTTGAATAATTTAGCGTATTTCTGGTTTTCCATTGTTTGTGGAATTAAAGGGGTTGATTATTTCTTGTTGTACTTAACCATGGTGTCCACGAAGCGGATGGAAGAGTCTTCCATATCGATGGACAGGGAGTCGATCTTGGCAATGATGTAGTTGTAGAAAAGCTGAAGGATCATAGCGACGATGAGACCGCCCACGGTGGTGATGAGGGCCACCTTCATACCGCCGGCCACAACGTTCGGGGAGATATCACCGGCAGCCTGAATGGCGTCGAAGGCCTGGATCATACCGATAACGGTACCAAGGAATCCCAGGGACGGGGCGATGGAAATGAACAGACCGATCCAGCTGAGGCCGTTCTCCATGAGGCTCATCTGAACACCGCCATAGGAAACGATGGTCTTCTCCACAACATCCACACCCTGGTCTGCGCGGAGCAGGCCCTGATAGAAGATGCTGGCAACCGGGCCGCGGGTATTGCGGCAAACTTCCTTGGCTTTCTCAATGCCACCTTCCTCGAGGGCTTTCTCTACGTTGTCCAGGAGCTTGGTGGTGTTGGTCTTGGAGAAGGCCAGATACAGGATACGCTCGATAGCGAGGGCCATACCCAGGATCAAGCAGATGATGATGAGGGACATGAAGCCTGCACCACCTTCGATGAACTTGGTCTTCAGGGCCTGGTGGAGAGGAACTTCCTCACCGGAACCGGCGAAAAGGTCGATAACCTCTTCGGCGTCATCGGCAACCTGTTCCACAGCGGCGGGGGCTGCCTCTTCCTGTGCAGAAGCGACGATGCTAGCAGTGAAAGTCATGAGACTGGCAACTGCCAAGAACATGAAAAACTTTTTCATAATCGTTTTTGAGTTGTTAGTTATAAATTGAATTAGTTGTTAGTATATCCACTATATTCGGTCGTGCAAGTTAGCAATAAAATTTCAAAAAGCCAAAGATTATTTGCTTATTTCGCCACAAAGGTCCTTTTCCAGCATGGTTTTAACCCAGTCGTTATTGTCGTTGCGGCCCATCAGGCAGAACAGCTTTCCAAGGGCGGCTTCGGTGGTGATGTCTACTCCGGACAGCACACCGGCGTGCTTGAGGGAGGCGCCAGTGGCATACAGGTCCATGTTCACAGTGCCTGATTTACACTGGGTTACGTTCAGGAGTATCTTCCCTTTGGCGGTGGCTTCCCGCAGGATATCCAGGAACCATTCCCGGGACAGCGCGTTTCCGGAACCGTAGGTTTCCAGGATGCATGCGCGGGTTAGAGGGTCGCAGACCACCGAGCGCATCACCTGCGGGGTCATGCCCGGATGCACCTTGAGGATGGACACCCGGGTGTCCAGGCGGGTCTGCACCCGGAGCTGCGCATCCCAGTAAACGGGTTTGCGGATAAGGTCCGTGTTGTAGCGGATGTTGATGCCCGCCTCGGCCAGGGGCGGACAGTTGGGGGAGGCGAAGGCGTTGAAGGCCTCGGCGCTGTATTTGACGCAGCGGTTTCCCCGGAGCAGCTGCGAGTCGAAGCAGATGGCCACTTCCGGCACACGCGCATGCCCTTTCTCGTCCTTGGCGGCGGCAATTTCCACGGCCGATATCAGGTTCTCCTTTCCGTCCGTGCGGGGCACGCCGATGGGCAGCTGGCTCCCGGTAAAGATGACCGGCTTGGTTAGTCCTTCCAGCATGAAACTGAGCGTGGAGGCGCTGTAGGCCATGGTGTCCGTGCCGTGCAGGATCACAAAGCCGTCATACTCCTCGTAGCGGTCCCGGATAATCTCCGCCAGGGAAATCCACAGGGAGGGCTCCACGTCGGAAGAGTCGATGAGCGGATCGAAGGTGTAGGAGTCTATCCGGACGGCGAATTTGTTCAGTTCCGGGACCTCCGCCTTGATCTGGCTGAAGTCGAAGGGTTTCAGGGTCCCGTCCATCGGGTCTTCCTTCATGCCGATGGTCCCTCCGGTGTAAATGATTAATACAGAAGCACTCATATTTGGAAAAGCGTTTCAGCGTTATTCGTTGTGATGGTTTCGGTTTCGTCAAGGGACAGGCCTTTGATATCGGCCACTTTGGCAGCGATCAGGGGCAGATACGCGCTCTCGTTGCGCTGTCCCCGGTGCGGGACGGGGGCCAGGTAGGGGGCGTCCGTCTCCAGCAGGATCTTCTCCAGCGGAATGCGCTCCAGGGTCTTGGCCAGCGAAGCGTTCTTGAAGGTGACAACCCCGCCGATCCCCACGGAGAAATCCCCGTACCGGTTGGCCCGTTCGTATATTTCGTAGCTGGCGGTAAAGCAGTGGAGATTGCCCCTAAGGTGCAGGTGACGGCAATCGGCCAGTACCCCGAAAAAGTCCTCCCAGGCATCCCGGAGATGGATATTCACCGGCAGGTCCATCCTGGCCGCCAGTTCCAGCTGCAGCCGCAGCACCTCCTTCTGCTCCTTCACGAATCCCAGCCCCTCATGATAGTCCAGGCCGATTTCCCCGATGGCCACGACAGCCCTCTGCACGTCGGCAATATGATAGACTTCGTCCAGTTCTTCCCGCCAGTTATCGGCTACGGAACCGGGGTAAAGTCCCAGCATCTGATAAATGACTCCGGGGTGCCGGTTCCCTATCTCCCACATGGCCGGGCGCTCGCGGGAGTCCACATCGGCCTGGATCATTTTGCCCACACCGGCCTCCAGTGCCCTCAGAATGGCCGCCTCCGCATCCGGGAGCAGCCACTCGTCGTAAAAGTGGGTATGCGTGTCTATGTACATTCCAATCTACAAAGTTACGCAAATTTCCCGGCAATTGAACATCTTTGCAGCAGGTCCGTGGTAATAAAGCCGTCGGCCTCCAGGGTGCCGATTCCGGCGAGGACTTCCCCATAGGGCCGATGGAGCGTGGCAACCAGCTCTTCGGGCGTGATGCCCCGTTGCCGCTGCACGGCCAGGCCGATCTCCACCAGCGGCGACCCCGGTCCGAATTTCCGCGCCAGAGCGGCCTGCAGGACCTTTTCCGGCGGGTCGCCCGCCTGGGATGTGACCCAGGAGCCGCCTTCCCCCCGGTGCCGGCGCGGCCCGCCCAGGCCCAGCGCATCCACCAGCTGGGCAGGAGAAGTGACAATCCGGGCCATCTGCGAAGCGATAAGGGAATTGCAGCCGGCACTCCGGAAATCGTCCAGCCTCCCCGGGACCGCAAACACATCCCGGTTATACTCAACGGCATATTTGGCCGTCATCAGCGAACCCCCTTTGGTCTTTGACTCCACAACCACCACCGCCGAAACCAGCCCGGCGATAATCCGGTTCCGCCGTACAAAATTGAGGGCCACCGGCGATGTCTCCAGAGGATAGTCCGTTACCAGTGCGCTGCCCGGGGCCGATGCTATCTCCGCTGCCAGTTTTTCGTGCTGCCAGGGATAGACCGCCTCGATCCCCGTGGCCATGACGCCCACAGTGGGGAGCCCGCACTCCAGCGCCGTCCGGTGCACCACCCCGTCCACCCCCAGCGCCAACCCGCTTACGATGGCAGGCTGAACGGGCGCTTCAGCAAGCGCCTGCACCAGCTTCTGGCACCAGGCCTTCCCGTAAGGGCTCAGATCCCTGGTTCCCACAAAAGCAACCATGGGCCGGAGCCCAAATACTTCAGTGGCGGAAGATGCCGCCCTCATATATAAACCCAAAGGCGGCCCCGGGCACTCCTGCAAAGCCGCAGGATAATCCTCATCCAGAAAACTGATAAACCGGCACCCCCGCTCCCGCACCTTCTCCAGTTCCCCTGCAGCCCACTCCAGCTGCGAAGGCACCAGCTGTGGCAACAAATTTAACAGGGCCCACTCCGTCCTGGAGGTACAGGAGGCCCTTTCCGTAGCATCGGCCTTCTTTTTTGCGGAGGAAAGGGTCTCCTGTACCTCAGGTAAGGGAGCATCGGCATGTTTTTTCGCGGAGGAAAGGGCATCCTGTGCCTCAGAATTAATGGCCCCTGCGGCCAGGGAGCCGTCGAAGAGAGCCAGGGCACTTCCGGAGCGTTCCATCAGGTCCAGGGCCAGGCGGGGATGGTAGCCGAAAATCTTGTTCAGGGCGCACAGCGCCACGGTTTCGTCATAACTGCTCATGCCGCCAAGTTAAGGCGGAAAAACGAAAAACAGCACAATCGGTTGAATGATTGTACTGTTTTTTACGATTTTTTATCGGTTTCAACCGATTCTACACAATGAGGAGGGCGTCCCCGTACGGGCCGAACTTGTATCCTTCCTCCAAGGCCACCTCGTAGGCATGCATCACACCCTTGTATCCGCCGAAGGCCGCCACGCACATGAGCATGGTGGACTGGGGCAGGTGGAAGTTGGAAACGATGGCATCCGGAACGGCGTACTGGTACGGCGGGAAGATGAACTTGTTGGTCCAGCCGTCAAAGGCGTTCACCTCGTGCGTGGTGGTGACATAGGTCTCCAGGCCCCGCATCACCGTGGTACCCACGGCAACCACTTTCTTGCCTGTGCGCTTGGCCTTGTTGATCACATCGGCCGCCTCCTGGGTGATGATGAGGCGCTCGGAGTCCATCCTGTGCTTGGAAAGGTCTTCCACGTCCACGGTACGGAACTGGCCGATACCCATGTGCACGGTGATGAAAGTCTTCTCGATGTCCTTCAGGATCATGCGGTTGAAAAGTTCCCGGCTGAAGTGCAGGCCGGCGGCGGGAGCGCTTACGGCACCCTCCTTGTCCGCAAAGATGGTCTGGTAGTTCTCCGTATCTTCCGGGGACACCTTTTCCTTGACCCATTCGGGCACGTAGGGCTCTCCCAGGGCGAAAAGGGCTTCCTTGAAATCCTCGTAGGAACCGTCGAAGAGGAAGCGCAGGGTACGGCCGCGGGAGGTGGTGTTGTCAATCACTTCGGCCACCAGGCTCTCATCCTCGCCGAAGTAGAGCTTGTTGCCGATACGGATCTTGCGGGCCGGATCCACGATCACGTCCCACAGGCGCTGCTCCCGGTTCAGTTCCCTCAGAAGCAGCACCATGATGTCGGCACCGGTCTTTTCCTTCTTGCCGTACAGACGGGCCGGGAATACCTTGGTGTCGTTGAGCACGAAGGTGTCTCCCTTGCCGAAATAGTCTATGATATCCTTGAACTGGCGATGCTCCAGTTCCCCGGAGTCTTTGTGCAGGACCATCAGGCGGGCTTCGTCCCTCCAGCGGGGAGGTTCCTGTGCAATGCGGTCCTTGCTTAGGTCAAAATTGAATTGGGACAGTTTCATACACGTGAAAATGCGATACTTATATAATACGGCGGATTTTGGAAAAAAGTTTCACTACTTCTTTCCCATCGCATCCAGCCTGGCCTGGGCCGACATCCGGTCCACTTCCGTTTCACCGTATTTGACCATGAGGGCAAGGTATTTCTTCTCCATCTTGGCGTCTTTGGCCGCACGGGCCGTGAGCATGCCGTTCCGGATGGCGGTAATGTCGCCGGGATGCTTCTTGAGCACCGCGTCGTACTGCTTTGCCGCCTTCTTGTAGTCCTTCTTCACCAGCCAGTAGGAGCCTATGTTGTTCATGAACAGCGGGTTGTTCTTGCTGTATTTGAGCAGATGCTCGGAAAGCGACTTGAAAGCTTCGGCCGATGCGTCCGAGCCGATGCGGAAAATGGCGGCGCAGTAGTCCTGCATGAAGGCGCAGAATTCCTCGTCCCCAATCTTTTCCACGCTCTCGTACACCCAGGCCGGGTGGCGGGTAAAGTGCTCGTCTACCAGAGACTTCAGCTGCTGCAGGGCCATGTCCGGGCTCTCCTTCTCATAGGCCAGCATGGCGTTGACCTTGATGAACCGATAGTCCAGCTTCCAGGATTTGCTTGCGATGGCCTGGTCTATCTTCTGGATGGCATCGGCAAAAAGGTCGTCGTCAAACACCGTGTCCTCAAAGTAATTGTGCTTGACCCCCAGCGAATCCGTCATGGGCAGCAGGGGAGCGTTGCCCAGATAGCGGTCCCTGTCCAGTTCTATCACCTGGCTGCTCTGGCTGCGGGCATAGCAGAAGGCAAAGCGGGCTACCATCTGCTGGTCGTCGTCCGGATAGGCGGCCGCCCAGTTGTCCAGCAGCGTTTCCACGCCCACGCCGGCGGGTCCCACGCGGTCTACCAGGTTGCCGTAGCGGCGCAGGTAGTCTTCCTTGGTGGTCTGCGCTGCGGCCAGGAGGGTGCCGCACAGCAGGGCACTGAGTATGATCAATCTTTTCATCGGATATCCATTTTTATGCGTTTATCTTTGGGATAGAGGTTGTTGCAGCGGGTCCCCAGGTTTTTGGCCGGGCCCAGGGGAAGGCCCTTGAAAGTGATGCAGAGCGGGCCCATGGGCGCTTCCGGAGCCAGTTTGAGCGCGTCTCCGTGCAGATAGCGGAGGGCGGTTTCCCGCTCCACCTCCCAGCGGGGAAGATTGTTGGCAGGTTCTACGGGAAGTTCGGCGCGGAAAAGGGTGAAGGGGTCCGCTTTCCGGAGCGGCGTAAGGGTGCCGCTTTTTCGTAGCACGGCGGCGTACTGGCCTTCCCCCCTAACCCGGCCCGGCAGCATCAGGTAGCCGTGTTCCGTACGGACAGCAGGTTCCTGCAGCCCCAGGTCCAGGATATCGGCCCCCAGCTGGGCGGCGGCCCAGGCTACGGTCTCGTCGTTTTCCTTCCGGTTGAAGGTGCAGGTGGAAAAGAGCAGCAGGCCGCCTTCCTTGAGGGTGGGCCAGATGCCGGAAAGGATCCTGCGGGAGCGGGCGGTGCAGAAATCCACCGTCTCCGGGGACCAGTCCTCCACCGCCTTGGGGTCCTTGCGGAACATGCCTTCGCCGGAGCAGGGGACATCGGCCACCACCACGTCGAAAAGGGGCGCACCGCCAAAGGCCGACGGGTCCCGCGACACGGTTCCCACGCGCGGGTCTCCCCAGGTGGCCACGTTGCTGCGGAGGACGGCGTAGCGGCTGCGGATCACTTCATTTGCCAGCAGCAGGGATTTCCCGCCGTCATGCTCCCGGAGCGAAGCCGCCAGGTCCGTGGTTTTCCCGCCCGGAGCGGCGCAGAGGTCCAGCACGCACAGGCCTTCCTGCAGCGGGCCGATAAGCTGCCGGAACAGGTGCCCCACCAGCATGGCCGATGTGTCCTGCACATAGTAGGCACCGGCATGGAACAGCGGGTCAAGCGTAAAGACGGGGCGCTCTTTGAGAAAATAGCCATAAGGACTCCAGGGTACCGGCGTGGCATCCGGGAAGGGACATTCCTGCAGTTTGGAAGGGTTCAGGCGGATGGAGACCGACGGCTCCGCCTCCAGCGCCTGCAGCGCCGTGGCGGCATCGGCCTCACCCACGGACTGGATGAGCAGCTCTATGAACCGGGGGTCAAACATTCCCCGGCCACATGTTGGGGTCGAAGCCTTCCGGCATTTTGCCGTTGGATGCGTCCACCAGGCCGTCCACCACTTTGTCCAGGGCCTCCTTGATCTTGCCGGAGAGCATCATCTTCATCATGAGGTTCAGGTCGGCCTCCGCCTTGATCCAGAAGTCCGTCTTGAAGGCGTCTTCCGCGGCGGGTTCGAAATGGATGGCTATATGGAAGGCAAACGGAGCGCCGTAATCTACCAGCTCAATACGGCTGTACGGCACTCTCTGATGCACTTTTACGCCGATGTTGAAGCCCTGCACGGTGGCGGTAAGGGTGTCGTAGCTGGCCTGGATCATGCCTCTCTTGTCTTCCGGCAGCATGCGCTGGAAGTTCTGCAGGTCCACCATGGACATATACAGCTCGTAGGGCTGACGGGAAACAATGCCGTGTTTGCTTTCGATTTCTGTCATAATTCGTATCTTTGTACTTTAGGGCGCAGCCTGTTCCCCTCCGGGGGTATCGGCTTTCTTATTCACCCCCGGAGGGGAACAGGCTGCGCTTAAACTGATGGACTGCAAAGTTAGCAAAAATCATGCACAAAATCTATTTCGGTAAAAGGTGTATCATTATCTGCTCTCCCCTGGAGGAAGCGCTGCAGGATGCCAACTCCGTGGAATTCCACGTGGGGGAGGTGCTGGACATCCACGCCCTGGTGCGGATGTTCGAGGTGCAGGACAGCCTGCTGCGCATCTATATCCCTACGGACGATATTGAAAAGACCTATCGCCGGCTTTGCCAGGAATTCAAGGAAGTCAATGCCGCCGGAGGGCTTGTGAGCAACCGCCGCGGAGACTTCCTCCTCATTTCCAGAAGCGGCCTCTGGGACCTCCCCAAAGGCCATCAGGAGCCCGGGGAGGACATTGAGCTGTGCGCCATGCGGGAAGTGCAGGAAGAGACGGGGGTGGACCAGCTGGAACTGCGCAGGCTCATCTGCATTACGGACCACGTGTATTTCCGGGACAATCTTTGGCACCTCAAGCACACCTGGTGGTACGACATGCTTTATACGGACCCCACCAATCTAACCCCCCAGCGGGAAGAAGACATCTCCAAAGCCGCCTGGGTGGCCAAGTCCTCCTTGCCGCCTTTCCTTAAGAATACTTATCCTTCCATCGTGGAGGTTTTCCGCGAGGCGCGGATCTAATCGGCCTTCACCGTAACGGCGGGATCGATCTTGGAGACATAGCGGGCGGGCAGCCAGAGCATGGCCAGGATGGCCAGGAAAGCCAGCACATCGGCCGCCAGGATCCAGGGCAGGTTCACGTGCACCGGGACATAGGAGACAAAATAATTGGCCGGGTCCAGGGGGATCAGGTGCGTGGCCCCCTGCACCAGGCAGAAAAGCAGTGCCAGGGCGTTGCCGATGAGCAGGCCCTTTAAGACCACACCCGCACCCACGCGGACGAATACCCCGCCCACCGCCTTGTTGTCCATGCCCATGGTTTTGAGCGTGCCGATGGTGGAAATGTTCCTTAGCAGCAGGATGAGCAGACCGGAAATCATGTTGAACCCGGCCACCACCGTCATTAGGATGAGGATGGTGAATACATTGAAGTCCAGCAGTTCCAGCCAGTCGAAGACCTGCGGATAGGCGCGGGGAGAGGCGGTGACATAGAGATTGTCTTCCTCCTTGGTCCCGCTGTTCAGCAGGCACACTCCCAGCTGGGCGGCCACGTTGTCCAGGGCGGCGCGGTCCCGGAAACGGTCGGCCACTTCTACCTCCAGGCAGGACACCTCATCGGCCTCCCAGCCGTTCAGGCGCTGCAGGTCCTCCAGATTGGCATAGACCACCAGGTTGTCGTCCATTTCCACCAGGTCCCGGTGGACGGCGGTGATGCGGAATTTCCGCACCCGGACCCTTTCGCCGATGAAATAAGTGGTGAGGTTGTCTCCTACGCCCAGGCCCATGATGCGGGACAGACGCTCCGGGATGGAGACGGAGAGGGTGGAATCCGGCCGCTGGATCCCTTTCACCAATACCCCGTGGATGCGGTCTCCGTCCTTCACCACGCCGCTGCGGAGTACCGCGGGACGGATGCCCTTTACTCCCGGCAGGGAAAGGATGGCTTCCTGGGAAGGAAGATTACGGGGCATGGAGGCCATTTCGCCCAGGGAACGGTCCTGGGGCTGGATACGGATGTCGCCCACCATAGCCGCCACCCCGTCCCGTACGGCTGCACGGAAGCCGGAGGAGACGGCTACGGCGACGATCATCACGAAGAAACTGACGGCAATGGCCACTGCCGCCAGTTTCCCTTGAAAAGACAGTTTCCGCGATATGAAGCGGGACGCTTCCACTTACCAGATGTGGACGCGCTCCTCTTCCGGACGGAACATCTTGTCCCCTTCGTGGATGTCGAAGGCGTCGAAGAAGGTCTGGAAGTTACGGACGGAAACGTTCACGCGGTTCACGGCCAGCGAGTGCACGTCCATGTTGGTGAGACGGGCTTTTTCCTCGTCGGTGATGTTCTGGGCCCAGATGGCGCCGTAGCTCAGGTAGAAGCGCTGGGCACGGGTGAAGCCGTCAATCATGGGGTCCTTCTTGCCGGCCACGGCATTCTCCATGGCGGTGAAGGCGATGGACAGGCCACCGTGGTCGCCGATGTTCTCACCCAGGGTGTATCGGCCGTTGGCGTGTACGCCGGGCAGGATTTCCACTTCGTCGAACTGGGCGGCAAGCTTGTCTCCCAGGGCGTTGAACTTGGCCTTGTCCTCGTCGGTCCACCAGTTCACCATATTGCCCACAGCGTCGAACATGGAACCCTGGTCGTCAAAGCCGTGGGACATCTCGTGGCCGATGACCACGCCGATGCCGCCGTAGTTCACGGGCTCATCGGCCTCAGGATCGAAGAAAGGCTTCTGCAGGATAGCGGCCGGGAAGCAGATTTCGTTGGTGGTGGGGTTGTAGTAGGCATTCACCGTCTGCGGAGTCATGCCCCATTCGGTCTTGTCCGTGGGCTTGCCCAGCTTGTCCATGTTGTCTTTCACATACCAGGCGCTGGCGTTGCGGAGGTTCTCATAGTAAGTGTTTTCCGGATTGATGTCCAGGGAGCTGTAGTCCTTCCACTTGTCCGGATAGCCGATCTTCACGGTGAAGGCGGCCAGTTTTTCCTGGGCCTTGGCCTTGGTCTCGTCGCCCATCCATTCCAGCTGGTCGATGTGCTGGCCCAGGGCGGTACGCAGGTTCTCCACCAGGGTAACCATCTTCTGCTTGGAGCTCTCCGGGAAGTAACGGCTCACATACATCTCACCCACGGCTTCTCCCAGGATGCTGTTGGGAACGCTCATGGCTCTCTTCCAACGCGGCTGCTGCTCCTGGGCACCGGCCATCTGGTGGGAGAAGAACTCCCAGGAGGCGGTGTAGAAATCGTCGGACAGAGCGCTGCACTGACCGGAGACGAACTGGGTAAGCAGATAAGCCTTGAGGGTTTCCAGGTCCGTCTTGCCGAAGAAAGCGTTCAGGCCTTCAAAATAGGAGGGCTGCTGGACGATGATCTTTTCCTGCGGGGCGATGCCGGCGGCGCTGCAGATCTTGTCGAAGCCGAGTGCCGGCCAGGACTTGAAGATCTGCTCCGAAGACATGGGGTTGTAGATCTTCTCCATGTTGCGATTCTCTTCGCGGGTCCAGAAAATCTGGGCCATGGCATCCTCGACGGCCATATCCTTGGCAACCACAGCCTCGGCATCGGCCACACCGGCCAGGTTCAAGGCTTTCACCAGGAAGGCCTGATAACCGTCCTTCAGGGCCTTGTTGCTCTCCAGCAGGTAGTAGTCACGGTCTCCCATGCCCAGGCCGCCCTGGCCCAGGTAAAGGATCTGCATGTCACTGTTGGTAAGGTCGGCCTCTACGCCGGCGCCAAAGAAACCGCCTTCCCCGTAAAGGCTCATCTTGCCCAGCAGGGTGGCCAGTTCGTCCTTGGACTTGACGGCCTGGATCTCGGCGATGTATTTCTGGATGGGCTGTGCACCCAGCTCATTGCGGGTGGTGGAGTCCAGGGCCATCTTGTAGAGGTCCGTGATCTTCTGCTCCACGGTGCCGGGAACGGTTTCGGAGGTGGTCATGCTCTCGAAGAGGGCGTTGAGGTTCTCCTGAGCCTGCTCACGGAGGGCGTCAAAACTGCCATAGCGGGAGAATTCCGGACGGAGCGGGTTGTTCTTCTGCCATCCGCCGGTGGAATACTGGTAGAAGTCTTCCTTGGGGCTGGTGGAAGGATCCAGGTTGGCCATGTCCAGGGCCGGCGCTTTGCTCTTGGGAGCGCAGGCCGCAAGGGCCAGAAGGGTTGACATAAGCAATAAAGTCTTTTTCATAATATTGATGGTTTTATTGATGTTTGCTTTCGGGGCAATTTGCAAATTTACACAAAACTCTGCATATTTGTGCAGATTATTGTCTCGGATTGGATGTTTTATGCATAAATGGGCTGCTGTCATAAGGGATTGGATGCTTCCGGGGGCCATCGTTCTGGGAACATCCTTATATATTATCTATCACTTTTCCCCAGGCCTGCATCCCTTCGGTCCCTGGTTGCACCCACTGGTGAGCGAGGGGCAGCGGCTGGTAATTGCCGTCCTGCTGTTTTTCCAGTTCGTCAAGATCTCCCCGCACGATTTACGCTTAACCCACTGGCACTTTAAGGCGCTGGCCATCCAGGCGGGACTGTTCCTGGCCCTGGCGGCGGGCGTCCTGCTCATGCAGCCCGGTCATGTCCGCATGCTGCTGGAGTGCGCCATGCTCTGCTTTATCTGTCCCACAGCCGCCGCGGCGGGGGTCATCACGGACCGGCTGGGCGGTAAACTCCCGGACACGGTGTCTTACGTTGTGATCATCAATGTGGCGGCCACCTTCCTGATCCCGCTGGTGATCCCGCTGGTGAATCCATCGGCCCAGATGGGCTTCTGGAGCTATGTGGGGCACATCGCCCTCAAGGTTTTCCCCATGCTTATCCTTCCCGGCCTTGTGGCCTGGCTCATCCGCTACACCACCCATAAGCTGCAGCGCCGCCTCATGCGCTGGGCTTCGTATTCCTTCTATGTATGGGGCGTGGGACTTACCCTGGCCATGATCCTGGCCACCCGGGCGCTGCTCCTCAGCGGCCTGGGCGCCTGGGCCATCGCCGGCATCGTAGGCGTTTCCATCCTCAGCTGCTTCGTGCAGTTCTTCTCCGGGCGGAGGATGGGGAAGGACCGCGAGGACAAGATTACCGCGGGACAGGCCTTGGGACAAAAGAACACAGGCTTCCTTATTTGGCTGGGATACAATTATTTAACGCCAGTTACTTCAGTGGCGGGCGGGCTCTATGCCATCTGGCAGAACCTTTTCAACAGTTGGGAACTGTACCGGAAGGAGCACCCTGCCGGCTAAAGCGGGTAGAAGCGGGTGTAGAAGGCGTAGATATTCAGCACATCTTCCACATAAACAATGGTTTGGGTGCCCTTGAATCCCGGGACGTCCGGAATCACCTTGAGCACGCTGTCCCAGCGGGTGGCGTCCACCCCTTTTTCGCGCGCCGTCTGGATGGTCTGGAGGATGCGGCCCTCGCCGGCGTTGTAGGCGGCCAGGGTGAATTTGATACATTCGGTGGTATCGGCCGCGGCGGAACTGAACATATTCTGCAGGCGCTTTAGATAGGTGGTTCCCACGGACAGGTTAACGGAGGGGATGAGCAGGGTGTCCGTGCTGTAACGGCTGCTCCGGATCTGCATGAGGCCGATGGCACCCTTGTGCGAGTTGGCGTCCGGATGGAAACGCGATTCGCGGAAAATGATGGCCGATAACAGGCGCCAGTCCCAGCCGATGGCTTCGGCATACTTCCGCACCAGCGGGTCGTAGCTGCTGATGGTGGTAAGGCGGACGGGTTTTCCCTTCTGGTAGTCCCGCTGGATCTGGTGGAAGCGGGATTCGGAGGAAAGCTCCCCAATCCAGCGGTTCATGAGCATTAGGGCATGGGATTCGTCCTTGCGGAGCACCCATACCGTCCCGTCCGGGAAGGGACGGGTGGCCGCCAGGCCTTCCGGGAGGGAATCGGCCTGGACCGATACAAGCAGGTCTGCGGTGCCTTTCAGCAGGGAATCCAGGTAATCGGCACTGTCGCTTGCCACTTCCAGGGTGGCCTCCAGGCCATGGTCGCCGGTGAATTTCCGCACCAGGGCCTCTTCCAGGTCGGCTCCCTCCCAGGGAAGGATGCAGCGGAGGGTGTCTTCCGGGCGTACGGCGCGTTCTCCCGAACGCTCCTTGCGCGGAATGAGCAGGAGTACCAGGACTGCAAGGACAATGAGCAGGTAAGTCTTATAGGAGGCTTTCATCAGTTGCCGCCTCCCATGCCCCTGAGAGCGCCGGAGAGACCGCCGCCGGCGGTTCCGCCGCTTCTTCCTCCGAAACCGGAACTGCTGGCCCGCTCGGACAGAGTCCTCTGCTTGCCCAGCATGGGATAGAAGGGCCAGGAAATGCCGAATTTGAGGGCTGCCGGTGTCTGGATATAGTGGTGGGCGGTGAAATAGTCGTGCCTTTCGGCCGGCCAGCCGTTGCCCAGGTTCTCCATCTTGAGGAAGACGCTCACCTTCTTCCACTGGAAGTTTATGAACACGTCAAATACCGGGCAGTTGCCGTACAGTTCCTCTTTCTGGTTCATGAACACGCCCGCCACCGGATTGTAGGAAGGCGCATACCATTTGGTTGTATAGCGGGTGTTGGCGCCAATCTGCATGATCATGGTCTTGGGATCCACCACCACGAACTGCAGGAACCAGCGCAGGTTCAGGGCCAGGGTGGGAAGCGGCAGCACGTCCTGGTTGGAGGAGACCTGCAGCAGGGCGCTGTTCTCCAGATGGACGGGGCCGAAGACGAAGTCCTTGCGCAGGGAGGCCGACAGGACGCTCATCGGCACGGTATTCTGGCGCACGATGCCCAGGGTGTCGTAATAGATGTTATTGGCCAGCAGGGCGTAACCCACCGATGCGCTGAGCCTCCATTTAGGAATGTCTATGGAACCGGTAACCCGGGTGGTGGAAACCTTGCCGAAGTCATTCTCCCAGTTGTAATGGTTGGAGTACAGGTGCTGTTCGTAGAATCCCGGCTCTTTAAGTTTGGTCTCGAAGTGGGCGCTGATGGAAAGGGGACTGCCAGGCTGCCGCCGGAAGGGGAACAGATTGAGCTTGGCGTTGGCCTGCACGGTGAAGTCGTTGGCCTCGTAGCCGGCAAAGTTGTACAGCCCCATGGCATCCCATTCCAGATACTTCCTGAGCCGGCCTTCCGCGCCTACGTATGTATATAAGGTGTTCCAGCGGGCGTTGTTAGGCTTTTTAAGGAAGCCGCCCGGTTCAAAGTGGTAGAAAGTCTGATACCGGTCCCCGATACCGCCTTCAATCTTGGAAACCACGGCGTCTTCCTTCCAGGGCTGCAGGCGCACGAAGATGCGGTTGTCCAGCCGCATGGCCCGCAGCGAGTCCGTACTCTTGTTGGGATTGATATTGTATACCTCGTTATAGAAGGCCGACAGGTTGGAAGAGGTTTCGTCCACATACTTCTTGGAATAGACGGTGTATTCCGACGAAGTGCCGATGAAGCCGGTGGTGATGTTGGTGTTGATGGAGTCTGCCTGCACCCAGGTGGAGTCTCCCCGGTGGCGCAGCTTCTCAATGAAGTCGAAGGGGATGCGGTAACTCTGGTCGAAGAAGAAAGTGCGCTTGTTGTAGCGGTTGGAGGCGGCGGCCAGGTTCACCGCGATTTCCCGGACGTCCACCGTGGTGTCCCGGATCCAGAAGTTGTCCTGCACACCGCCGCTTTCCTGGCGGGTCATGCTGTTGAAGATCATGCCGCCGTGGGCCAGGTATTTCTTGCCCAGGTAGTTGCCGGCCACAAAGTAGGTCCGGTTGTTGGTCTGTTCGTTCTGGAGGGTACCTGCCCCGCCATACCGCTTCATCTCCAGGGCCACGTTAAGCGAAGGGAGGATGTTCTGGGTGGTGAATACCCGGTACGAATCGGCACTGAGCGTACTGCTGTTGAAAAGGTTGCCGTAGTACTCCAGCTCCGTGTACGGAGTCTTGGTGTTGAACATGGGCAGGTTGGCCGCCGTATACGTCCAGGACTCATAGGGAGCGTAGAAACTCACGGATTCCTCCTGGTCCCGCTTGAAGAAGTTATGGCTTTGCAAGGCCGATCCGGGCATGCCCAGCCAGGTGGCGCCCACATCCTGCCGCATGAACGGGTAGTCGTAGAAATGGTAGTTGGCGGTGGTGTCCCATTCGAAGGTCTCCACATTGTTGTTGTAGCGGTTGTGCCGCCAGGCCACCAGGCGCTTATAGTGCATGGAATCCGGCAGGAAAGCGGTTTCCAGGATACGGGGCGTGTTTTCTATGATGCTGTCCCTCCTGGCCTTGATGGAGTCTTTCCGGTGGCGGATGGAATCCTGCCGATGCAGGAGGGCGGGAAGCTTATAGTGCTCGTAGTCGTAGCGTTTCTTCTCGCTCTTGGAAAGGCCTGCATACCACTTTTCAAACGCTTCCTTGGCATAGGTGGTGGAATCGGCCAGATAGATGGAGTCAATCTGGGGCCACAGGAGCGAGTCTCCAGCGGATATGAGCGAATCCACCACTATCCGGTGGGTGAGGGAGTCCTTGAGGGCCACGTACCACTTGTAGCGGAAGGGATCCGTTAAGCGGAGGCTGTCCGGTACCTTCATGGTATCCCGTGCCATGATCTTGGGCGTGGTGTCCGCCTGCTCCTCCTCTCCAAACAGGAAGAAATCATCTTCTTCCGCGAGGGTATCCGGCAGGGCCAGCGTATCCTGCTGCGGTAGCGTGTCCTGCGGCGGCAGCGTATCCCGGCGGACAAGGGTGTCCTGCTGCGCGGCGGGGAACCACCCGTGCAGGCGCGACGCCCGGGAGATTTCCACCCCCAGCGTCTGTACCGCCACCACACCCGTGATGGCCAGCGGCACCAATATGTCCGACCAGAACTTTGCCATATCCTGCAAAGATAATAAAGTTTCATAAGAAAACCATTTTTCTCCTGTCAAGCATAGCTTGGAAATCTTTTTTCAAAAATATTTCAAAAATTTTGGTACTTTGTGTTGCAAGGTATTGAAATTTTTTCATATCTTTGCATCGACAAATATTTTTGAAAAATGAAAAAGGTTACTAACGCTTGTATCGGAGGGCGCAGTTTTACCCTCGACGAAGATGCCTACGGCCGCCTGTCGGCCTATCTTGAGCACTTCCGTGCCCGTCTCACCGTCCCGGAGCTCCAGAAGGGTGAGGTGATGGACGAGATTGAGGGCCGGATTGCAGAACTGTTTTACCAGGAAGTGGGGGACGGTGCCCGCGTGGTAAGCCTCCAACTGGTGGAAAAGGTCATTTCCACTTTGGGAATGCCGGACGGATCGGCCGAAACCGGTACTGCCGGCGCCTCCTTCAGCGGCAAGGCCACGGAATCCGCCACCACTGCCAAGAAACTGTTCCGGGACAAGGACGAAAAGCGTCTGGGTGGGGTTTGCTCCGGTCTCTCCTGGTATTTTGACTTGGATGTAACCCTCATCCGGGTGCTCATGCTTGTGGCCCTCATCTGCGGCACCGCCGGCTTCTGGGTGTATGTGATTCTCTGGATCGCCATTCCCGCGGCCGATACGCCTGCCCGCAAATGCGAGATGCGCGGCATCCCCGCCACGGCAGAAAACATGGCGCGTTTTGCCCGCAGCACCGGCTCCACTGACGGATATAAAAAATAAAAGATTATGGAAAGCACAAACGACAATGTCCGTTCCCAGATGAGGAAGGGCGTGCTGGAATACTGCATCCTTAGTATTTTGAGCCGGAAAGAGGCCTACGCCTCCAGCCTGCTGGAGGAACTCAAGGCCGCCAATATGCTGGTGGTGGAGGGAACCTTGTATCCGCTCCTGATCCGGCAGAAGAACCAGGGTCTGCTCTCTTACCGCTGGGAGGAATCCCCGCAGGGGCCGCCCCGCAAATATTATGTCATTACAGAAAAGGGCCGTGGCCAGCTCGCAGAGATGGATGCCGCCTGGCAGGAAATGGTAGAATCCATTCAGGCTCTCAGACATTGACACCCCAAGTCCCTCCCCCGAGGGGAGGGGTTTCGGGAGGGGGTAACGTTGAACATTTTATTTTCATGAAATGAAAGAAGTAGAGAAAGTTAGCATCGGGGGCTATGCCTTCACGCTTGAAAAGGACGCCGCGGCGGAAGCCTCGCGTTATCTGGCCGACCTGGAAGCCCATTACCTGGGCCAGCAGGGCGGAAAGGAAATCATGGAAGGGATAGAGGAAAGGATGGCGGAGCTGCTCCTGGACAAGTGCGGCAGCAACGGAGTGGCCACCCTGGCCGATATCCACAGCATCATCGATATCATCGGCCGTCCGGAAAAGATTGAGGAGGACGATCCGCAGCCCGAATCGGCCGAAAGACCCCGGCGCAAGCTGTTCCGGGACCAGGACAACAAGCAGCTGGCCGGTGTGTGCAGCGGCCTGGCCGCCTACTTGAATGTAGATGTGGTATGGTTCCGCCTGGGATTCGTGGTACTTTCGCTGGTCAATCTGTTCGCCGGATTTCACAGCGGCATCTGGAGTTTGACCATTCCGGCCCTGTATCTGGTTCTCTGGATTGCCATGCCCGCCGCCCGCACGGCGCAGGACCGCTGGGCCATGAAAGGCGACAACGGTTCCCTGGACGATATCGCCCGGAATGTCAAGAGCGGTATCCGTGAAATGGGAGATACCGCCAGCGAAGTGGTGAAGTCGGACGGTTTCAGGAGAGGCGGACGTTTCTTCCTGGTGCTCATCGGCCTGGTGCTCCTGATTGCCGGCACCTCCGGCCTGGCCTCGCTGTCGGTACTGGGTATCAAGGGGAATGTCCTCTTCGGTTCGCAGTATCTGAGCTTCCTGGACGAACTTTCCCTCCATGCCCCCGTGGCCCTGGATATGTTGGGAACCCCCTGGGTAGTGGCCCTGGCGGCCCTTGCCGTCATCCTTCCCTTCGTGGGCATGCTCTACGGCGGCATCCAGCTCATCTTCGGCTTCAAGTCGCCTTCCTGGCGCCCCGGGCTGGTGATCTTCATCCTCTGGCTCATTGTAATCATCGTCCTGCTGGTGCTGGGCTGCGCCACCATGATTTCTATTGAGAACATCACAGTGTAAGTTATTATAAATCAATTAGTTGTAAGAATACCCTGCTGTACTTTGACGGCAGGGTATTTGCATAAGTGCCACAGTTTCAGTGATTTGAGCAAAACTTACGAAAAAAGTTAGGATTTCTCCTAAAAAAATTAGGAGATTAAAAAATTATGCGTATATTTGCAACAGAAACACTAGGCCATGAAGCAGAAACTGACAGAAAAAGAGGAGATGCTCATGAACATCTTCTGGGAACACGGAACGCTGTTTATCCGTGATCTTATTACGTATATTCCGGAACCCAAGCCCCATTACAATACGGTGGCCACCCTGGTCAAGTTCCTGGAAGAGAAAGGGTTCGTAGAGCGCGAGCCCGTTGCCAACACTTTCCGCTACAAAGTAAAGACAACGGAGCGCGAGTACCGCGGCAGTTCCGTGGGGGAGATGGTTGCCCGTTACTATAATAACTCCTATGCCAGCCTGGTGTCCCAGTTCGTGGAAGAGGACAAGATGGACCTCCAGGAGCTAAAGGACCTCATCGCTACCATTGAAAAGAAGCAGAAATGAACGAGTTCTTATTATATATAGGCCGTAGCGGACTCTACCTGAGCCTGTTCTACGCATTTTTCCTGCTGGTCATGCGCCATACCACGCTCTTCCGCTTCAACCGGATTGCTTTGCTTTCGGGATCGGCCCTTTGCATGGTGCTGCCGCTGGTCAAGATCCGCTCGGTGGAAGCCGTCCTTGCGCAGGCCGGAGAACTCACCATGGTATCCGCCTCCGGGGCGGCACCGGAGGAGAGTGTGGCCACCGCCGCTTTTCCCTGGACCGGCGTGCTCGCGGGCCTTTATTTCCTGGGCCTGGCGGCCGTGCTGGTGGCCATATTGGTTTCCTCCGGGAAGATGGTCCGCCTGATGAAAAGGGGCACCGTGCAAAAGCTGGAAGACTGTACGCTGGTTGTCTCAGGGGAGGATATCCCTTCTTTCAGCTGGGGCCGGAAGGTGGTGATGAGCCGAATGGACCTGGAGCGTAATCCGGCCATCCTCACCCATGAACGGATGCACGTAAAGTGTCGCCATTCGCTGGACCTGCTGCTTTTCTCGGTATTCCAGCTCCTGTTCTGGTGGAATCCGCTGGTGTGGATTACCCGTACGGAACTCAAGCTCCTTCACGAATATGAGGCCGATGAAGGAGTGCTTAAAGAAGGCATCGATGCAACACAATATCAATTACTCCTTGTGCGGAAATCCGTGGGGGAAGAACGCTTCTCCCTGGCCAGCGGGTTCCAGCACGCGAAACTTAAAAACCGAATTACAATGATGCTCAAGAATCCCACCTCGGGAGGCATGCGCTGGGCCTACCTGGCTCTCCTCCCCATCCTTTTACTGGCCATGTATGCCTGCAATTCTCCCAAATCCCAGGAGAAGGAGGCGGAGATGGCCGTACAAGAAGGTCCTGCCCCTTCCACTTATCAGGTAACTGTCACGGATGAACCTGCTCTGGATGAAGATGCGGTCCCGTTCCAAGTGATTGAAGTAAAACCTACGTTCGGCAACGGCGACGCCAACGAATTTTCCAAATGGGTTAACAGCCATCTGCATTATCCGGAGGCTGCAAAGGCTGCCGGCAAACAAGGGCGCGTCACGCTTTCGTTTGTAGTGGATACGGACGGGTCTGTCGTTGACGTGAAAGTCTTGAAGAGCGTGGATCCCGATCTGGATGCCGAAGCCCTTAGGGTAGTATCCTCCTGTAAGGAGAAGTGGACGCCGGGCATGCAGGACGGGAAGCCCGTCCGGGTCCATTACGTCTTCCCCGTTATTTTCCAGCTCAAATAATGCGGAAACGCTTCTGTGCCATCCTGCTGCTGGCTGTCTGCGTCCCACTGGGGGCGCAGACGGGGCTGCAGCGGGATTCGCTACTGCAAGCGGCCCGTTCCCTCAAGCAGCAGTACCGCTTTGACGCGGCGGCCGAAACCCTTTCCAGCATCCTGAGCCCCGGACAGATGGACGCTGAGGTGCTGGGAGAACTGGCCGACTGCCACTTCCAGTCCGGCAATTCGGAGGATGCATCGGCCCTCTATGGAATCCTGATGCAGATGGTTCCGGAGCATGCCGGCTTCCGGATGCGTTACATGACCCTGGCCTACAGGGCCAAGGCCTATCAGGACGTGGTGGAAACGGGCCGGGAACTGCTGCAGCGGGATTCTCTCCTGCAGGCCCTCACGCTGGTGGGAGACGCCTTCGGCCAGATGAATGAGCTGGATTCGGCCCTGGCATATTATCAGGCGGCCCTGCGCCGACAGCCGGAAAAACCAACGCTGGTGGTAAAAGCGGCCGATGTCCTGCTCCGCCAGAAAAAATACCGCGAGGCGCTCAACCTCACCACAGATTACCTGGAAGTGGATCCCAGCTATGTTCCCGTCCGGCAACTGCAGGGAATGACGCATTTCCTCCTGGAGCACTATGCCCAGTCGGCCAATGTCTTCCAGGCGCTGGTGGACGACGGGGACGACAGCTACGCCACCCATTATTATCTTGGGCACAGCTACAGGGAGACCAAGCGCCCATATCTGGCCATTCCGGAATTCCAGGCTGCCTGGCAGAAGGATTCCAGCAGCGTGGCCCTGGCGCTGGATATCGGCACGGAAGCGGCCAAATTCCACCGGGACTGGGAAACGGATGTACTTCCCTGGTTTGACAGGGCGCAGAACCTGCTGAAAGAATCCGAGAGCCAGCTTTATTATGTCCATAAGGACCGGGGCGATGCGTACTTTGAAATGGCCGAGTGGAGAAAGGCGGCCTCCGAGTACCGGTCGGCCCAGGTCTATAAGCCCAGTTTCATCAATACCTATCCCCGGCTGGCATTCTGCCTGGAACGGCTGGGAGACAAGAAAAGCGCCCTCCAATGGTACCAGCGCTTCCTGGATGCGGCCAAGCCCGGCGACCAGTGGTACGACTACGCCACCCAGGCCGTGACGGACCTCAAGGCCAAGCTTTTCATGGAAGAATAGTTTTGCTTAACAAACTGACCGACAGATACTTATAAGAATACCCTGCTGCACTTTGACAGCAGGGTATTCACGTAATTGATTGATTGTCTATTTGTTAAGATATTCCGCTACCTCGATGGCGGCCAGGCAAAGCAGCACGTACTGCGGAGCAGTGTTGATGCAGGCTTCGTTCTCGCCCCAGTGGAACGGATAGTCGTCCTTGTTCTCAAAGAAGTCCTCTTTCACCAGCAGACCCGGTACAATACCGCCGGGGATGGTGGAATAGTCTGCGCGGTTGTTGTTGTAGGCCACCTTCTTGGTATTTACACCAACCCCTTCCACAAAGGATACGTTGGAGTACGGATGGCAGCCGAAGATGAAGTTGAGACCGGCGAAGACGTATTCCGGATCGATCATATCCGGGAAGTACTTCCAGATCCTATAGCAGTTGTAGGCGTTGTTGATGACGGAGGCATTGCCGGCCCAGGTGGCACCGCCGATGGCGACACCGTAAGGGTTGTCCTGGCCGCCGCGGGTGATTACGTTCACATAGGCGGGTACCAGGGCTTTCACCTTATCCTGGAACTGCTTGTCCATATAAGGATAGATCTTGAGGGCGGCGGTGAGGTTGGGACCGCCGGTGAACTGGGTGGAGAACATGCCGTTCTGGACATTGCCGTTGGAGCGCGGTGCTACGGGCTTGGCATCCAGCTGCTTTTCTACCAGCGGGAGGAAGAAATCCTTGTAC
Source organism: Bacteroidales bacterium (assembly GCA_016285175.1). Lineage (GTDB taxonomy): Bacteria > Bacteroidota > Bacteroidia > Bacteroidales > UBA932 > Cryptobacteroides. The sequence continues at coordinate 29 of JAEEQF010000008.1, read as the reverse complement.
TTCTGGTCTCCCGTCGCAATCCAGAGTTC
>JAEEQF010000078.1 GCA_016285175.1 Bacteroidales bacterium | reverse complement strand
ACGGACATAGCCACGGGCGTTGCCATGCTCATGGGTTTCTACCTGCCCAAGAACTTCAATTCGCCGTATAAGGCCGAGAATACCCAGCAGTTCTGGCGCCGTTGGCACATGACGCTGAGCCGCTGGCTGCGGGACTATCTGTACATTCCTCTCGGCGGCAACCGGAACGCTACGCCGGGGACGTTCATCATCATCGCGGCGGTGGCGGTGTTCGGCAGCTTCCTCAGCGGCAGCTGGTGGGTGGCGGTGGCCGTGCTGGCCTTATCGGCCGGGATTGGGATCTGGGCGTGGAGGCGGCCCGGGGACCGGAAGCTCATCACCACCAACATCAACAGCATGAACACCATGCTGCTGGGCGGCCTGTGGCACGGTGCCAGTTGGAATTTCATGATCTGGGGCGGCCTCAACGGTATCGGCATGGTCATCTATAAGATCTGGACCAAACGTTCCCCGGGCGTGAAAGTGCTCATCATCTCGCTGGTTACCCTGCTGTGCGGCGTGCTGTCCTTCACGCTCCACTATCCGGTGTGGAACCTCTTCTTTGTATGGACTTTGATCCTTTTGGTGGGAACGGTGGTGAAAGTTCTGGTTCGGCGCTGTAAGGCTGCGCGTTGTCATTCTGAGCGCAGCGAAGAATCCTGGCTCTCCCATTCCTGGGACATCTTCCAGACCTTCGTCTTCATCACCTTCACCCGGCTGTTCTTCCGCAGCGGTTCCAACCTGGACCCGGCCCTGGCCAACGAGGAGGCCTGGAACACCGCCAAGAATATGGTTAACCAGATTGGCGGCCCTTGGGACCTCTCGCTGGTTCCCGCCATGGCCTGGGAGCACCGCGCCGTGCTTGTCCTCTTTGTCATCGGCATGATAATCCACTGGCTCCCGGAGCGCTTCAAGCGCCGCTACCGCATTGTCTTTGCCCGCCTGCCCCTGCCCGTGATGGCCCTGGTGGTAGCCGCCATCATTTTCTTCTTCTACCAGTTCATCACCGCCGACCTCCAGAGCTTCATCTACTTCCAGTTCTAAGCTCCCTTTGCCCCGGCCGTCCACGCTGGGTATAGCACCTGCACTGATGCTGGGGATGTAGCAGGTGCAGGCAGGAGGCTTTTAATCAGGACAGGTCCCTGTCCGTCATTGCGCACACGCAGGAGTCGGACCATACGTTCTCGGCGGTCTCTACCATATCGATGATGGTGTAGATGGGAAGGATGAGCCCCATAACCTCAACGGGCGCTCCTATTCCTGTCATCAGGGAGACCGTCAGGAAGAAACAGCCCATCGGCACCCCGGCATTGCCGATTGCGGAGAGAACGGACACCAGGACCCATAGCAGCATCGATCCCACCCCGAGCGTTATCCCGCCGTTCTGCATTACGAAAAGGGAACTCACCAGGATGAAGGCTGCACAGCCGTTCATATTGATGGTGGTGCAGATGGGAAGGACAAAGCGGGACACCCGGGGATCCGCGCCCAGGCGTTCCTCGGCCGATGAGAGGGTTACAGGCAGGGTTGCGGCCGAGCTTTTGGTGAAGAGGGCCATGACCACGGCGGGGCTCATCGCCCGGAACACTTTCCAGGGGTTCAGCCCCCTGGCCAGGAGGAAGAGCGGGAGCACGATGAAGAATTGTATGGCGTTCCCTGCCAGGATTACCGCCGTGTACTTCCCGAGGGAACCCAGGATGATTCCGCCGCTGAGCTGTCCGGAGAGCTGCGCGGCAAAGGCCGCAATACCCAGCGGCAGGGTCCAGATGAGAGCCCTTATCATGGTGAAGAAGAGCTCCTGGAGGCCTTGTATGCCTTTCACCACGACGCTTTTCCCCTCGCTGTCGGGCATAAAGGAAAGGGATAGTCCCACCGCGACGGCAATGAGGAGGATGGACATGACATTACCTGAAAGGAACGGCTGGATGACGTTGTTCGGTATTACCGAGATGATATGGTCGTAGAACGTTACTCCGCCTTCCGTCACTCCGCCCGACGGGATGACGCCGGAGGGCAGATTCCCGGGAGAGATCAACAGGTACATCCCAAGGCCCACGAGAGCTGCTACCAGGGTGGTGAGCAGCGTATAGGTTATCGTATGCGCGAAGATCCTCCGGGTGCTCTTCTGCCGGCCGAAGGATATGAGGGTTGTCATGATGGCAAGGGCTACAGTTGGAACGGCGAGGAACTGGAAAAGCCGGGTATAGACCGTTGCGATGAACCCGCATACGCGGTCGATGGACGCAACGTGCAGAAGCCCGGCCACCGTGCCGAGGACCAGGGAACCGAGCCACCAGATAAGCTGCCGGTTGGAAGTTTTCACCTTTATGGGATTCATATTCATATCGTTGTACTCCGTAAAGATACAACTATTTCCCGGTCTAGGTCACAAATCTCCTGCAAATTTGGGCGAATTGCCAATACATTTTGCTTATCTTTGTACTTGGCTAAATACTAAAGACCATGAAGAGATTCTGCATCCTTGCCGTGCTGCTGCTTTGTGCGGCGGCGGTATCGGCCCAACCCAAGAAAGTTTCCATCCTGGGAGACTCGTATTCCACCTATCAGGGCTATAATCCGGAAGGCTACAATCCTTTCTATCCGGACGCGCACAACGATGTTGCCAGCGTGGACCAGACGTGGTGGAGCCTGTATATCAAGACTATGGGCTACCAGCTGGAGAAGAACGACTCCTGGGGCGGCACCACCATCTGCGGAACGGGATACTTCAGGCGGGATGTATCGGCCTCCAACTTTATCAGCCGCGTGGAGATGCTGGGAGACCCGGACATCATCTTCCTGTTCGGCGGCACCAACGACGCCTGGGCGGGCGCTCCGGTGGGCGAGTACCAGTATGCCGACTGGACCAAGGAGGACTGTATGAGCTTCCGTCCGGCCCTGGCCTGCCTGCTGGACAAGCTGCAGAAGACCTACCCCAAGGCCACCATCTACTCCCTCCTGAACTCGGAACTGCGGGAAGAGATTAACGAATCTATGCGGGAGGTGTGCCGGCATTATGGCGTCCAACTCATTGAGCTTCAGGACATTGAGAAGCAGAATGGGCACCCTTCCATCCAGGGAATGAAAAGCATCTGCCGGCAGATCATTGCGGCTACGGGATATCCCCAGCCAGACCTCAGCTTTGAATTATGGCCGGACGGCGCGCCTTCAGACAACGGCCTCCGCGGAGAGGAAAAGGACTACGGCAACCACGTTTCCAACGTGACCAAACCCACCCTGTCCGTGTTCCTGCCGGAGAAACCCAACGGACTGGCCCTCCTGGTGTGCCCGGGCGGCGGTTACGTAGATGTATGGGACAAGACGGAGGGTTACTACAATGCCCGCTGGTACACGGAGCAGGGCATTGTGTATGCGGTGCTCAAGTACCGGCTACCCAACGGGCACTGCGAGGTGCCTATGGAAGACGTGCACCAGGCCATGGCCATCCTGAAGGCCCGTGCCGATGAATACGGTTTCACCAAACTGGGTATCGCGGGCTGCTCGGCCGGCGGGCATCTGGCCGCCACAGCCGCCACGCATTTCAGCAGGCCGGAGGAGCGTCCGGACTTCCAGATTCTCTTCTATCCGGTCATTTCCACGGACCCGGCCATTACCCACGGCGGATCGGCCTTCTATCTGCTGGGCCGGAATCCCTCGCAGGCGCTGCTGGACAAGTATTCCAACGAAAAGCAGGTTACCGCCAACACCCCGCCGGCCTTCATTATGGCCAATTCCGACGATGGCGTGGTGCCCTGCGAGAACAGCATCCGCTACTACGAAGCCCTGCGCGCCAACAAAGTGCCGGCCGCCCTGCACATCTATCCGGTGGGCGGCCACGGCTGGGCCGACCACGTGGATTTCCCGTACCGGGATGCCTGGATGAGTGATTTGAAGGTTTGGCTGGCCGCGCTGGCCAAGAATTAGGCAAGCAAGTTGGTGAGCGCCACGAAGTCCTCTACGGAGAGCTGTTCCGGGCGCTGGGAGAAGACGTCCTGCGAAAGGACGTCGGCCTTGCCGCGGGCCAGGGCAAGAGGTTTGAGGGGGTTCCGCATCATCTTCCGGCGCTGGCCGAAGGCGGTTTTCACCACGGTCTTGAAGAGGGCTTCGTCGCAGCCCAGTTCCGTGCGGCTGTTCCGCGTGAGCCGGATCACGGCGCTTTCCACCTTGGGCGGCGGGGCAAAGCAGCCGGAGCCCACCGTAAAGAGGTATTCAATGTTGTACCAGGCCTGCAAAAGCACGGAAAGGATGCCGTAGGTCTTGCTGCCGGGCTTTTCGGCTATCCTTTCGGCCACTTCCTTCTGCACCATGCCCACCACTTCCGGAATACGGTCCTTATAGTCCAGCACCTTGAAGAAGATTTGGGAGGAGATGTTGTAGGGGAAATTGCCGATGATGGCAAAGCGCTCCGGGAAGATTTTCTCCAGCTTCAGCTGCAGGAAGTCGCCCTCCATCAGGCGCCCCTGCATGCCCTGGAAGTGCGTAAGGAGGTATTCCACACTCTCGGAGTCAATCTCGATGAGCCTCAGGTCGATATCCTCCCGCTCCAGCAGGTACTGGGTTAGGACGCCCATCCCGGGCCCTACTTCCAAGACGGGGGAACACGGTTCCCCCGAACCCCCTGCGGCCTCAAGGCCCTTTCCGTCTTTCTCAGAAAGACACGGGCACGGCCGGGCGTCTGATGACGCCATCGCTTCGCTCCAGCCCTTCGCGGGGAAGGGAGTGATAAGGGCGTCCACTATGGCACGGGCCACCTTCTGGTCCGTGAGGAAATGCTGGCCCAGGGCCTTTTTTGCGCGTACTTCCATGATTTTTGCAAAGATACGTTTTTTTCCATATCTTTGAAACCTAACACATCATGATTAATAATAGCCATTGCCATATGAAACGCTTCGCACTTCCTGTCCTTCTGGCCGCTTTCGCCCTCCTCCTTGTTTCCGGATGCCGCAAGAAGGAAGACCCGGAAAACGAGAACTATAAGCTCACCGTCAGCCCCACCAGCCTGGTCTTCCCGGCCGAGGGAGGCAGCCAGACCGTGACCATCACCACGGACGCTCCCGCCTGTACGGTTACACCCAGCGACTCCTGGATAACCATGTCATCGGCCGATAACGTCCTCACCGTTAAGGTGGAGGCCAATCCCAAGACGGAGAGCCGCAACGGGACCATAAAGGTAGAGGCCGGAAAGATAAAGGCGGAAGTGTCTGTGATGCAGAGCGGCAAGTCCAACCGTCCGGCCGACGACCCTTATCCGCAGGCCAGCTACGGTCTGGACGATGACGCCATCTTCGTAAAATCGGACTATACCAAGGCCATCACGGCGTCGGACCCTGCCGCCAATACCTTCACGGTGCCGTCCTCTTCGGTGGGCAGCCAGAAGCCCGAGGTGGGGCAGAAGCTCATCATGAATACGCCCACGGACCTGTTCCCCAGCGGCTTGCTTGCCAAGGTGGTTTCCGTGAGCGAATCCGGCGGCAATTATCAGGTAAAATACGAACCCCTCAAGCTGGAAGAGGCCTTCTCGGACCTCAACATAGACGAGCAGGCCATCAGCCTGGCCGATTATGTGAAGGAAATCCGCGATGCCAATGGCAACAAGGTGAACTTCACCAAAACCAAGGACGCATCCAGCAAGACCTTCCACCTGGAACTTCCCGAGGCCAGCTGGCCCCTGGATTATGCCGGTCTGGAGATCAAGCCCATCCTGGAGCTGGACCTCACCCTGTACTTCCAGGCTATTGTGGCCAACTATAAGCTCTATACGTTCAACTTCGACACGGAAGTGGGCATGAAAGTAGGCGCAACCATCGCCTGCGGGTTCGAGGGCAAGGCCATTGACGAAAGGGTTCCCATTTACGAAATCATCTGCGGCGCCATTCCGGTGGGGCCCATCCTCATTACGCCCACCATCGGCATCGATGCCCTGCTGGAAGTGTCTGGAAAGGTGAGCGTGGAGGCTACGGCCCATTATACGGCAAGCCGGCGTTACGGCATCCACTACGATGCCAATGGCGGCTGGACGTCCAACGACTATGGGGAAGCCAACAAGAATGGCAGTTTTACGCTGGAGAATGTGTCGCCCAAGGTGGAAGGCACGTTTGCGTACGGTTATTCCATCGGCCCGGCCATCGCCATCTATGTGGAAGCGGTATCGGCCGGCATCGGCTACGACAGCAAAACGAAGCACACCCTCAGCGGCGCCTACGACCTGCTGAACGGGAATCTGGACGATTACATGAACTGGAACGTGGTCCAGCACCTGCAGAATGCCGAATACGCCATAACGGATGTGGAGGCGCTTTCCTTCTCCGTGACGGTGCTCACCCGCGAGGTCCTGGAGAAATCCACGCCGGATATCACCAACCGGGAAGTCAAATGGAAGGTACTGCCCAAGCTGGGCGCCTTCCCGGAATTCGAGCGGGTGGAAGACGGGTTGAATCTCACCGTGTGGGTAAAGAACCGGAACCTGTTTGACGGCCAGCTGACGGCCTATGTTGCGGAGAATGAAAAAGATCTGGTGCACCGGCAAAAGATGGTTTTCCCGGACGGTCGGGAGAAGATTCAGTCGCTGAACTCGGAAGAGGCGCCGGATTCCGTGGCACTGAAGGGCTTTGTCCATCTGGACGAGGAAGATCCGGACCTGAACTATGCCGAATTCGTCTATGAAGTATCGGGCGTGGGCCGGTTCAACCTGGGCAGTTACATGCAGGAGTTCAATGACGAACAAAGCCGGGCGGCCCTGATGGCCATCCTGAAGGACCTGTACCAGAGCAAGGGGGAGGGCGCCTGGGCCGATTGCAACTGGTTCGAAAAGGACATTTCCGTGTATGCGCTCAAGCATGTCCGGGTTTCCCGTCGGGGAGACCAGTTCTTCTTCAAGATCAATATCCCGGCAGGATGGAAACTGGGTGCCGCCGTCCAGGTGGGCGACCATTCCAAGAATTGTCCCAAGTTCGGCGGATGGGAAATTATCTTTGAAGACGGCTGTACGGAAAAGATGAACAAGCTGGCCATCCTGGATTCCCATTTCCAGGGGTATTATCTCAGTATCCCGTACAATTTCATTACCGACCTCACCATCAACAGTCCCATCTGGACGCGGTACTCGGATTTGGGCTCCGTCGCCCATCGTTTCGAGAGGCTGGATTTGAGCTACACGCCCCTGGAGGAGTTTGAGTTCAGGTCGGGCGGCATCTCCGTAAAGAATCAGCTGATCCTGAAGGAATGCAAGAAGCTTAAGACGCTCAGGTTTGAATCCTGGCCCCAGCAGTCGTTCGACGTAACGGGCTGCTCGGCCCTGGAAGAGGTCCATTTCGGCGTGGGAATCCTGGAAGACGGGTATTTCAACAGCAAGGGCAGCGGTACGGAAGGGGCCAAGCTCTTCCTGGAAAACACAACCCTGGGAACGCTCAGCGTGCCCAATAACTACAAGGAGATATGGGTTACCGACGGTGCCACCTTCGACAAAGTGGAAATTGTGGGCAACAAGGCGGTGGATTACATTAGCCTGAGGGGATCCAAGGGCAATTCCGTAGAGGTGAGCAATTGCGCCAACCTTTCCACCCTGTCCTGCCCGGATACGGGGATTTCTTCCTTCAAGGTGGAAAACCTGCCGGGCATCGTCCATCTCAACGTGGAAGACAATGAGAAACTGCTCAGCCTGGTGCCCGAGGTCTTTGACGAAATCCCGGAGCGCGGCGGTTCCGTACAATACGACATCCGCTACAGCTACACGGACCTGGGCGGCACCATCGAGTACGAGGATAACGGCTATGGCTTCTGGTACGAGGGCGAGCCGGAATGCGGATACCACGGCAAGGAACCGCCGAAGGAAGATGAGGAAGGGTATGTTACCTATCCTGGAGATACCCCTGCCCGAGCCGCCTTCCGCAAGGTTATCCAAGACATTTACAGGTGCCGTAAAGGCGAATGGGAGGGATGCGACTGGCTGGAAGCCAAACCGTTAAGCAGCCTGATGAACATCTCTGCTCCAGAGAATGCGTCCAATAATGAAACATACTCAGTCGTCATCCCCGAGGAATGGCAGCTTGGGCCGGATGTGATTGTCAAGAAGCACAACAAACTGCCAACGGAGCAGTATGGTGGGGAAACCGGCCATTACGAAGACTGGCAACTGTTTATCAAGGGAGAGAGGACGTACAATACCTTCAGCATTTCCGACCCTCGCTGCTACCTGATTCAGGTTCCCGGTGAGGCCAAGACCTTTGCCGTCCACAGCGACAGTTTCTTCTTCAATCCCAGAGGCGATGAACCCTGGAAATATCGGTCACACGTGATTCCGTCCAAGATCCATACGCTGGATCTTCGCGGCAGCGGAGGCTATGATTTTGACTACTCGGTGGATTATGAGCATACGCCCAAGGTGTTCAAACTGCGCCGTTACGATGGGAAGAATCTGAATCAGGCCCTGATGTTGTCTGTTCAGTATTCGGATCCCACTCCTAAGCCGATGCCGGAAATCACTATCGGTGCCAATGATGACGGTTATGGGGGAGCAAGGATCAAGCTTTCCAATATGATATTACCATATGGAGACCTCCCCATCAAGGTTGAGCAGATGAATACACTGGAGATATATAACTGTGTCGGCGATATGATTTATATGCCGGAGAATTTCAAATACTTGGAAGTTGTATCCGAGATCAAAGAAATAAAGGTCCTTGACAATAAAACCATTAAAGGAATTCATGCACGTGTTCAGGAAGCTGTCATGGTGTCCTCCTGCCCGTCTTTGACAGAAGCCAGTTTTTACACGGCGCCCATTACCCGTTTCGATATGGACGGAGTCCCCAATCTGACTTATCTCAATTTGGAAGGCTGTACCAATTTATCAAAGGAGGTACCTGCATTGTTTGACCAAGAAGGCTTGACCGTAAAGTACGAAGAACGTTACAAATATACCTACGGCGACGGGCCGTACACTATCGAAGAAACGGGGACTAAGTTCAACTACACAGACAAGGGTTATGGCTTCTGGTATAAAGGCGAACCCAACCGCGGATACCATAAAGACCCCAGGTAGTTTGTAGAATTCATAATAATCCGTTACCTTTGCAAAAGTGACGTTATGACGTTAGTTTTGCAAAATGGAAAACATCCTGTTTCACGGATCCGATAAAGTTGTGGAGTGGCCTTCCAAGAAGGGAGGGCGGCTCCACAACGATTTTGGACAAGGCTTTTACTGTACACCCAAGCTGGATCTGGCCCGGGAGTGGGCCTGCTCAGAGGCAACATCGGCCTTTGTCAACCACTATAGCTTCGAG
>JAEEQF010000077.1 GCA_016285175.1 Bacteroidales bacterium | reverse complement strand
GAGATCGACCTCCTGGTGGAGAAGATGAAGCTTTCCTTCGGCATGGATGTCACCAAGTACAATATTGAACCTAAGAAAAAGATCGTTTAACAATGAGACACAATAGAGCAGTCAATCATCTTGGTCGTAAGAGCGGTCACCGCAAGGCGATGCTCGCCAACATGGCATCCTCCCTCATCCTGAAGAAGAGGATCACCACTACCGAGGCCAAGGCCAAGGCCCTGAAGCCTTACGTAGAGCCCCTCATCACCAAGTCTAAAGAAGATACTACCCACTCCCGCCGCGTTGTCTTCAGCTATCTGAAGGACAAAGAGGCCACTTCGGAACTCTTCCGCAACATCGCTCCCAAGGTGGCCGGTCGTCCGGGCGGATACCTCCGTATCCTCCACACCGGTTTCCGCAGCGGTGATGCTACCGAAATGGTCATGGTAGAGTTCGTGGACTTCAACGAGCTGGCCCTCTCTTCCGCCAAGAAAGAGGCCAAGAAGACCACCCGCCGCAGCCGCGCCAAGAAGGCCGAAGCCGCTCCCGAGGCCCCCAAGGCCGAAGAGGCTCCCAAGGCTGAAGAGGCCCCTGCCGCCGAAGCTCCCGCAGCCGAGTAAGATTGGGTAACAAAACCTGAACCTACTGTAACGCCCGACCCCTGAAAAAGAGGCCGGGCGTTTTTATATTATCGGCAGATTCCTTATCTTTACCGGACGAAAACCGTAATAACATGAAACTTAGCACCTGCCTCCTGTCCCTGGCTCTGGCCGCCGCCCTCGCGGGCTGTGCGCAGAAGCCCGCCCCCCTCAAGACCTGCATTTTCCCGGGCGACTATCCGGACCCTTCTATCGTGCGTGATGGGAACGACTTCTACATGACGCATTCCTCGTTCACCTATTTCCCGGCGCTGCTGGTATGGCATTCCACGGATCTGGTGCACTGGGAGCCCATTTCGCGGGCCGTGGAGGAGGGCGACTATTCCATCTATGCCCCGGACATCTGCAAGGTGGGCGGCAAGTTCTACATCTATTACCCCACCAGCCGGGGAGAGAATTACGTGGTAACGGCCGATAACCCCAGAGGCCCCTGGAGTGCGCCCGTGAAACTGGATGTGGGCGGTATCGACCCGGGCCATGTGGTGGCCGAAGACGGGCAGCGCTACCTGTATACCAACAACGGCTTTGTGACACCTCTCACGCCCGATGGCCTGGCCGCCGCCGGGCAGCGCCGGAAGGTTTATGAACCCTGGGTGTTCCCCGCCGAATGGGAGACCGAAGGCGTGTGGCTGGAAAGTCCCAAGCTCTTCAAGCGCGGAGACTGGTATTATCTGGTTAGTGCGGAAGGCGGCACCGCCGGCCCCGTAACCAGCCACATGGTGGTGGTGGCGCGGAGCAAATCGGCCCTGGGACCGTGGGAAAACAGCCCGCACAACCCCATGGTGCACACTTACAGTGCCGATGAGGCCTGGTGGTCCAAAGGCCATGGAACCCTGGTGGACGACGCTGCCGGCAACTGGTACGTGGTGTACCATGCATACCGCAACAGCTTCCATACCCTGGGCCGCAGCACCATTATCGAAAGCGTGGAATGGACAAAGGACAGCTGGCCTGTGCTGGTGGAAAAAGACGGCGCCAAATGGGAACAGGACGGCCTGCAGGGGGACTACAGCTACCTGCGGGATTATGCCAATCCGCTCCTCTGGGCCCGCTGGCAGCCCGGTTTTGCAGGCGGAACCCTCATGACAACCACCGCCGTGGATGCCTCTTACGAGATTACGGCCAGCTTTGAGGTGCCGGATGGCAGCGCGGCCGGCCTATACCTGTTCTACAACGAGGCGGCCCATTTCGGCCTTTCCTGCAGCGACCAGGCCTTCTCCATCCGCATCCGCAACCAGCGCAACTCCGCCACCCTCTGGAAGAAAGTGGCCGATGGCGACTGGACGCCGGTACAGGAGAATGTAGATGTCTCCGGCATGCACCACAACAACTACAACGGCTTCTTCGCCCTCCGTCCCGCCTATCTGCTTACCGGAGAGGCCCGCTTGGCTAATTTCGAATACAAGGCCCTATAGGCCGAAGCAGAAGCTTTCCAACTGGCAGAGGGACTTTTCCTTCACCGGAGAGGAGAACTTGAAGAAAATGGCGTGCTTGCCCTCCAGCTCGGCGACTGCGGGTAGCAGCGCCTCCATTTCCGTAGCCACCTGGGGCATATCGGCCTTTAACTGGAGGGTGCCCAGCAGTTTTCCGCCCTGCGAGGTCCAGGGACGGTCGGCCATTATCTCTATGCTGCCGTCCAGGCCCTCGGGGATGAGCGTGAGCAGCAGTTTTACATTTTTCCGTCCGCGGGTTCCGTCAAAGTTGAAGTACTTGTACCCTACGATGGAACCATCGGTATTGTTTACCACCAGATTCGTATTGTTCTTAAGATCGTAGGGCGCCTCGAAATTGCTGTCGCTTCCATAGCCGGCGGCCACGTACGAGCCGAAAAAGATGTTGTTGGGCCAGTCGTGGATGGCTGCCTTGGGGCCGGTGTACCAGCAGGCGATGCCGGCCGAATGGCGCTCCAGCGGGTTCAGGCCCTGGAGGGAAAAGCCTTCGGAAGTGTATTCCCCTTCGGAGATTTCCACCTTGCCCCCTTCGCCTTCCTCCACCTTTACCTCGATGGGCGCCACCATGGCCTGCCGGGCAAATTCGTTGGTGCCCGTCTGGCGGTGATAGAATACGTACCATTGCCCGCCGATCTCACAGATGGAACCGTGCGTATTGCCGTCGATGGTGGCCGATGCGATGACCTCCCCCTGCTCGTTTACCTCACGTGCACGGGCGTCGATGATGGTGCCGCCATAGGTCCAGGGACCCAGCGGGTGGTCGCTGTAGGCATAGGCCAGCGTGTAGTTGGAAACGGGCAGGCCGAACTCGCCGTCCTTGGTGAAGCGGCTGTAGATGAATACATATTTATCCTTTATCTTCCGGATGGAAGAGGCTTCGAAGAAGCTGAAAATGCCCTCTTGGTATCGGCCGCTCACCATATCCTCCACAATTTTGGCACCCGGCTTCACCGTGGCCATGGTGGCGGGATCCAGTTCCGCGGCATACGAGCGCTCAAAGCCCCAGTAGCCATAGACGCGGCCGTCGTCATTCACGAATACGGCGGGGTCGAAGGCCAGTACGCCGTCCGTCACATTGGGATTCTCTTTGCTCCAGTTGCAGACTTCAAAGGGGCCGTCGGGCCGGCTGCTTCTGGCAATGAGGCCATTGCGTCCTCCGTGCTGGTCGTTGGGGTACAGATAGTAAGTCTTGCTGCCATCGGCCGCCGTAACCAGCGTTACGTCGGGAGCATACAGCACATCGGCCAGTCCGTCGGGGGAGAGGGGCTCGCCGTCGGCATTCCGGCCCACGCTGAGGATGACCCCGTCGTAGCGCCAGTGGGTGAGGTCTTCCACGGGGGCCGACCAGACCACCTGGTCCCGTCCGCAGTAATTGCTTATGAGGTTGTCGTGCGACCCGTAGATATAGACCCGGTATTTCCCGGGCTGGTCCGGGTCTTCAAACACGTAGGGTTCCCCGTCCGGGATGTGCTCCCACAGGGGGAGATAGGGGTTTCCCGGGGTGGCGGGCGGAAGGTCCGTTTTCTTCATACTTGTATTACAGGATGCAAGGAGTGCAAGGCCCAGAAGGCAGCAGATAAAAGTATTCTTTCTCATACTTACAAATATAAAAAAAATATGTGTAAGTTTGCCGATGGAAATCCTTACTAAATTATGAAAACACCTCGGATTCTTATTTTGCTGGCGTTGCTGCTGTCCTCCTGCGCTCCCAAGCCCTTCGGCCCGCTGCCCAGTGAGGACCAGCTTGCCTGGCAGGACATGGAGATGTATGCGTTCATCCACTATTCCCTGAACACGTACACAGATCAGGAATGGGGCTTCGGCAACGAAGACCTGCAGTTGTTCAACCCGGAAGACCTGGACTGCCGGCAGTGGGCGCGCGTTTGCAAGCAGGCCGGCATGAAGGGCATCATCTTCACCGCCAAGCACCACTGCGGCTTCTGCATGTGGCCGTCGGCCTATACGGAATACAGTGTCAAGAACACGCCCTGGATGGGCGGGAAGGGGGATGTGGTGAAGCAGCTGGCCGATGCCTGCCGGGAGGAAGGGCTCCGTTTTGCCGTGTACCTTTCCCCCTGGGACCGCAACCACGCCGAATACGGCCGGCCGGAATATGTGACCTACTTCCGGAACCAGTTGAGGGAGCTGCTCACCAACTACGGGGAGATCTTTGAGGTGTGGTTCGACGGCGCCAACGGCGGCGACGGCTGGTACGGCGGTGCCAACGAAACGCGCCGGATAGACGGGAAAACCTATTACGGCTGGGCCGAAACCTTCCGGATGATCCGGGAACTGCAGCCCCACGCCGTCATCTGGAACGACGGCGGAGACCGCGGAGACCTGCGCTGGGTGGGCACCGAGGCCGGCAACGTGGGAGAGACCAACTGGAGCCTGATGCCCTCCACCGGCGACACCACCTATCCCATGCTGCACTATGGCGTAGAGGACGGAGACGTATGGTGCCCCGGGGAAACCAATACCAGCATCCGCCCCGGCTGGTTCTATCACCAGACGGAAAACGCCCACGTGAAGAGCCTGTCCAAGCTGATGGACACCTACTACAAGTCCGTTGGCCGCAATTCCACCCTCCTGCTCAACTTCCCTATCGGCCCCAACGGGCGCATCCATCCCACGGACAGCCTTCGCGGCATCGCCTTCAAGAAGATGATAGATCAGGTGTTCCGGGACAATCTGGCCGATAAGGCCCGCAGAAAGCAGCAGGGAGATACCACCATCCTGGAATTCCGCCAGCCCACCGCCTTCAACCGCTTCCTGGCCGAAGAGGACATAGCCCTGGGCCAGCGCGTCCGGAAATTCGCCCTGGAGGCGTTCGTAGACGGAGCCTGGCAGCCGCTTAAGGACCAGCTGGCGGAGAATGGCGACGGCCTAACAACCATCGGCCATCGGCGTATAATCTGTTTCCCCACCGTCACGGCCACCCGGCTCCGCTTCACCATTACAGATACCAAGGCCAAGCCTGTAATCAAAAAACTGGGCGTGTACCTGGCGCCGGAACTCACGGCCGATATCCCCGACAGCGGAGAGAAGAAGTCGTCGGCCCTGCACATTTTCTTCAGCAGCCCCACGCAGATGCTCATGGACTGGGATTCGATGCAGACCTTCACCACTTTCCGCTACCTGCCCCCGCAGGACGGCAGTGAGGGCACCATTACCCACTACACCCTTTCGGCCTCTACGGACTGGCGAGACTGGACGGTGCTTTCCTCCGGCGAGTTCTCCAACATCGTGAACAACCCCATCTGGCAAACCATTACTTTCCCTCCCACCCAAGTGCGTATGTTCAAGCTGGATGCTGAGCGTCTGGCCGATGGAGACCGTATGGGTTACGGGGATATAGACGTTTATTAAACCATGAAACATCTTCTGTTAGTCCTGACTGTCTTATGGCCCCTGCAGGCCCTGGCGCAGGCGCCCGACTGGGAGAACCCCGCCGTACTGGGCATCAACAAACTGCCGTATCACGCTACGCTTCAGCTGCCTTCCCGGGAAAAAGAGTGCCCGGAAATTGTGAGCCTGGACGGGCAGTGGCGCTTCCATTGGAGCCGGAATCCGGAGGAAAGGCCGGCCGATTTTTACCGGGAAGACTTCGACGTGAGCGGATGGGGGACCATCGCCGTTCCCGGCAACTGGCAGACCCAGGGCTACGGAACGCCCATCTATATCAATATCAATTACCCTTTCGTGCGGAACCGGCCCAGCGTGACCACCGAGCCGCCCCGGGAATGGACGGCCTATGAAAACCGCAATCCCGTGGGCTCGTACGTTACATTTGTGGAGGTGACGGAAGAGATGCTGGGCAAGAACCTCATCCTGCATTTCGGCGGCGTGCATTCGGCTATGTACGTGTGGGTGAACGGGCAGAAGGTGGGTTACAGCCAGAACTCCATGAGCCCGGCCGAATTTGACGTAACCGGGTTCCTGCGCGCGGGCCGGAACAGGCTGGCGGTGGAAGTGTACCGCTGGAGCGACGGCAGCTATCTGGAAGACCAGGACATGTGGCGCCTGAGCGGCATTTTCCGCCCGGTCCAGCTGTGGGTGCGGCCGCTGGTTCATATCAGCGACTATCACGTGACGGCTGTGCCGGCCGATGACTTCGGCAGCGCGGAAGTCCAGGCCCGCATAAGCCTCTGCAACACAGGGAAGGAGGCCGGGAAAGACCTTCGGGCCGTGTTCCTCACGGAAGGCCGGGAGCTGGAAGGCCGCGTGAAGCAGCTGGCCCCGGGCGACACCAGCACCGTCTCGCTCAGCTTCACCCTGGAGCGGCCGCGTCTGTGGTCGGCCGAGAAGCCCAACTTGTATCCCTTCAGTGTGGAACTGCGGGACCGCAAAGGGCGCGTGGTGGAGCACTTCGACTATCACTTTGGCGTGAAGAAAGTGGAAGTGGTGGGCGAGGTGTTCAAAATCAACGGCAAAAACGTGAAACTGCGCGGCGTCAACCGGCACGACCACCATCCCAGGACCGGGCGGTACGTGGATGACGCCACCTACGAGCAGGACATCCGGCTTATGAAGCAGGCCAACATCAACTTCCTCCGCACCAGCCACTATCCGGACCGCGAATACCTCTACGAACTGTGCGACCGCTGGGGCCTGTACGTGATGGACGAGGCCAACCAGGAGTCCCACGGCTACGGCTATGCCAACCGGCCGATGGGAGAGGACCCCGCCTGGAAGCAGGCCCACGTGGACCGGGCCGAAGCGGTGGTGAAGCGGGACTTCAACCATCCCTGCGTAATTCTTTGGAGCCTGGGGAACGAAGGCGGCGTGGGCCCCAACATAGAGGCCATGTACAACAAGGTCCGTGAACTGGACAGTACGCGCCCGCCGTTCTACGACAGCGACCGGCGCTACAGCTGCATCTGGGATGACAGCTATCTGTACCCCGACCAGCTCCGGGAAGCGGCCCGGAAGGTTACCGACAAGCCCTTTATGATGCGGGAATACTCCCATTCGATGGGTAACTCGGGCGGCAACCTGCAGGAATACTGGGACGTTATCTATGCCGACAGCACCATCGTGGGCGCCGCCATCTGGGACTGGGTGGACCAGGGACTGCTGAAGGACGGATACTATGCCTACGGCGGGGATTTTGGCGACAAACCCAACGACGGCAATTTCTGCCTGAACGGACTCATCGGCCCGGACCGCGTGCCGCATCCGCATTACTACGAGGTGCAGCGGGTGTACCAGCCCCTGCAGTTTATCCGGGAAGGGGAGGAGATCCGGATTGTGAACCGGGACTTCTTCACCCAGGTGGACGAGTATGAGATTGTCCGGGATACCGTGTGCTTCGGGGGCGAAAAGCTCCTGAATATCAGCGCCCGCCTGAAGGAAGACACCCCCTGGGCGCCGGCCGGCTTCACCGTAGCCCGGGAACAGTTTGTACTGGAGCCTTACACTTTCCCCACCGCTACTGCCGGGAAGGGTCAGGCCGATATCCGGGTAGAGGGCAATGTCCTTACTTCGTGGGTAGTAGACGGCAGGGAACTGCTGCAGGCACCGCTGGAGCCCTATTTCTGGAAGCCGGAGAACGACAACCAGCGGGCTGCGCATTTTGCTGAACGCACCGCCCTCTGGAAGGAAGTGAAGGATGTCACGGTAAGCTATACCGCCCTGGACGGGCACCGCATCCTGGTGGAGATGGATTATCGGCCCACGGAGGAAGGGCGGCCCGTAATGCCCAAATTCGGTATGCGGATGCGCATCCCGGCCGATTTCACCGCCATCCGCTATTACGGCCGCGGCCCCTGGGAGAACTATCCGGACCGCAAGTTGTCGGCCTTCCTGGGCGTGTACGAGATGCCCCTGGCCGATTACGAAACGGAATACCTGCGCCCGCAGGACAACGGCAACCGCTGCGACGTGCGCTGGTTCGAGATAGCCTCCGGCAGCGGTAAGCTACGGATTGACGGTTGCCAGCCCCTGTGCATCCGTGCCTGGGACTACGGCGAGGAGGACTTGGAACAGGCCGCGCATCCCCACGAGCTGCAGCGGGGCCGGTTCGTGAACCTGAACATAGACCTTAGCGTGCACGGAGTGGGCGGAACCGATACCTGGGGCCGCCGCACCCTGCCGCAGTACACCATAGACGGCAACCGGCCGCATCAATACAGTTTCATTCTCACCGCCAGTTTTTGATTCATCGCCGATATCTCCCAGGCGTTGGAGAAGGCGGTACTCCCTTAGGCAACTATTACGTTATTCTTCGTATATTTGCCTTTGAATCAAGAATCTTCGCTTGAATGAAACGAACTTGCAAGTATCTCTCCTACGGCGCGTCGGCCGTACTCATCGTGATGATGATGGCGGCCACCGTGGTGGAAAAGCTCCAGGGGACGCCGGCAGCGTTCCAGTGGTTCTACCACAGCCCCCTTTTCCTCATCCTGTGGGCCGTGGCGGCCATCGCGGGACTAATCTATCTGGTCCTGGCCGGGACGCCCAAACGGGTATTCACGATGGTTCTTCACATCGGCCTGGCCGTCATCCTGGCCGGGGCTATGGTAACCCATCTGTTCGGGGAAAGCGGGGAAATCCATCTGCGCGAGGGGGAAAGCAAGTCGGCTTTTGAGCTGGACGACGGATCCCCGGCCGCGCTGCCCTTCAGCATCCGGCTGGAGGCCTTTGCCATCGACTATTACGAAGGGACTATGCGTCCGCTGGACTACCGCTCCCGCATCACCTTCCTCCCCGAAGGGAATGCCGTCCAGATTTCCATGAACAACATTGCCAAGTACCGCGGCTACCGCTTTTATCAGGCCGATTATGACGAGGACGGAAAGGGCAGTATCCTGGCGGTGAGCCACGACCCCTGGGGCGTGGGCATCACCTATGCGGGTTACCTGCTGCTGCTCCTGTCTATGATCGGCTTCTTCTTCCAGCGGGACACACCTTTCCGGCAGGCGCTGCGGCGGGTGGCAACCATGACCGCCGCGGTGGTGTTCTTCGTGTTCGCCCCGGCGGTATCGGCATCGGCCCAGACGCCGGACTTTATGCTGTCTTCGGAGGCCAAAGTACAGGCCAACCAGCTATACCTGCAGATTGCGCGGCCCCAGGTGCAGTTCATGCTGTGCCTGACGCTGGGCGTGGTGCTGTTTGTGGCGGGGGCTGTGCTCATCAGCCGGAAGCAGAAATTCCCCCGGTGGGTGCTCCTCACCGGCGCGGCGGTGGCGCTCCTGATGTGGCTGTATCTGACGCTGGTTATCGGCCTGCGCTGGTATGTGTCGGGGACGGGGCCCTATGTGGGCCGATACAATGTGATGATGCTTATGGCGTGGTTCGCAACGCTGGCTATCCTGCTGCTGTACAGACGTTTCCCGCTT
>JAEEQF010000007.1 GCA_016285175.1 Bacteroidales bacterium | reverse complement strand
GTCACACTATTTGGGATGGTCACCGAGGTAAGAGACGAACAATCACCGAAAGCCCCCCATTCTATGGAAGTAACACTGTTGCCGATGGTTACGGAAGTGAGGCCTGAACAATAACTGAAAGCATGACTACCAATGGATGTCACACCATTACCGATAGTGACGGAAGTAAGACCTTTACAATAGCTGAAAGAATAACCTCCGAGGGATTTCACGCTGTGGGGGATAGTAATGGAAGTAAGGCCTGTACAACCATAGAAAGCATCTAGTCCAATAGAAGTCACACCATTACCGATGGTGACGGAAGTAAGGCCCGTGCATTGGGAGAAAGCACTACGTCCAATGGAAGTCACGCTATAAGGGATAGTCACAGAGGTGAGACCAGTACAACCAATGAAAGCATCTTCTCCTATGGAGGTCACACTGTTAGGGATGTACACAGAGGTGAAACCTGTACAACGATAGAAAGCATAACGTCCAATGGATGACACACCATTGGGGATAATTAAATCCTTCACTTCTGTTCCATTCATAAATAGATGATGTGCATAATATAATGGATTGGATTCAACATAACCAGAAAATGAAATATCACACCATGCAGCTATGTCAGTTATGTTAACGGATGTGAGGTTTGAACATTTATCGAATACTTTTATTCCGAAAGATTTCACTCCGTTGCCTATAGTGATGGAGGTGAGATTTGAACATTCTTGGAAAGCATAGTCTCCAATGGAGGTTACGCTGTTGGGGATGATTACAGAAATGAGGCCATAACTGTAATGGAAAGCTTCTTTTCCGATGGAGATCACGGAATAGGACACCCCTTCATATTTTACCGTTTGGGGAATTACCACATTTCCTGTATAGCTCCCCCTGGTGACTTCGGCTTGTTTTTTTTCTTGGTTCAAGCCGTAATAAATTCCATCTATCTGGACTTTATCTGCGCTAGCCATCGACGGTATAAGTATCAATGCGAATAATATTAATGCTTTTTTCATGATTGTATATTTATTTGTTCTGAATGCAAATTTATTCAATATTTCTGATTTTTAATAAGATTTAAGTGATAAAGAGGTGTTTTACGGATTAAATGCACAAATTGATACGGTACGATAGACAATGAAGGAGAAACCATTAAAATCCCAACATGGCCGAGGGAGTAATGTTAAGGACACGACAAAGCAAACGCGCAATTTTAAGGGTTGGTTCAGCACGACCAGACACATAGTCACTAATTCGTGAAGGACTGACACCTACTTCGTTTGCCAACTGCTTTTGAGTCATGTTATTCTCTTCCAAAGACAATTCAATCAGTTCCGCTACTGTCGGTTTGCCAATTGGATAATGTTCCTTCTCATATTCTATCACCACATCAGACATCATAGTCAGTTCCACAGCATGACGATCATTGGCTGGCGTATTGTCATCAACCAATGGCAACAACTCCTCTATCCTCGTTAGAGCGAATTGATATTGTTCTTTTGTTATTTTACTCATAATCCTAATCTATATTTGTGAAACGTCTATTTTTACGGGGATGTCTTTCTCCATTTCCGCCTTGATTTCCTCGATGCGGTCCTCGAAAGGCTTCTCCACCGCGGCAATCTTTTCGCGGATGGCGGTGCTGCGGGCGCGGAGCTGGTCATTGGAGAGTTTGTCAATATCGGGATACAGCTGGAGGATCTGGTCCACAACCGGCCGGATGGTCTTCATGTCCCTGTCGCTCTTGCTGCCGAAAAGCTTCTTAAGAATGTCTGCTACTGCCATTTAAATACTGTTTTGTTTAATCTTACAAAGTTAATTGTTTTCGGCGGATTAAACAAATACTGTTCCCGTAAGGGAAACCTGTCATAATGGCAGGCGGGACTTGCGCCGATGCTCCCGGACCGCGGGGAGCTGGCGGCACAGGCTACGGAAGTGCTTGAAAGGTAGCAGGCTGCGGTATTTGACCGCTTTTACCAAGGTGAAAAGACACACAAAGAGGAAGCGTTCCCAAAGGGGCCGATTGATATCGCAGAGGCGGATCAGGGAGCCTACGCGGTAATTGCGGTCGATGATGCGCTCCTTGGATTCCTGCCGCTGTGCCCGGTCATGGACGGCACGGGCCTGGGGCACCACACCCACTTTCCATCCGTGATAATGCGCCCGGTGGCACCAGTCGTCGTCCTGCCCGTAATAAGGGAACAGTTCGGAAAACAGGCCGATCTCTTTGACCGCCTTAAGCGGCATCAGCCAATGAGCCGCCATGATGCGGTTAACCTCAACCGGTTCTGCGGAGGGTGTATGTTCCCAAACCGCCTCCGCTTCGCTACGGCCCCTCCCACTGCCTTCGGCAGCGGGCCCCTCCCTCTTATCCGGCCGAGGGTGGCCAGAGGTTTGGGAACATACACCCTCCGCAGAGCCGAAGAGTTTGGCAAACTGGCGGTCGAAGGTGCTGCCGTCGGCCTGGAGCTGCAAGGGGCTCAGGACGGCATAATCCGGCTGGGCTTCGGCGGCTGAGACCAGCTTTTCAAGGGCGCCTTCTTCCAGCCAGGCGTCCTGGTTCAGCAGGTAAACATAGTCGTAACCCCGCTCCAGGGCGTATTGGAAGCCCAGGTTGTTGCCGCCGGTGAAGCCCAGGTTATCGGCACTGCGGACCAGGTGCACCTGAGGGAAATGTGCCTGCACATAGTCGGCCGATCCGTCCGTAGAGTCGTTGTCCAGGACGTACACATCCTCCTTGGCGACGGAAGAAAGGCAGCTCTCCAGCCAGTGCATCCCGTTGTGGGTGACCACTATGACCAGGACCTTCTTCATGCGAAGAACTTACGGAAGAAGACCCGGAGTTTCCAGGCCAGGGACCAGCGGGAAGCCTTTTGGAAGGAGCGCTCCATACGCTTATACTCCACCGTCTGGCAAGGATCACAGAAGTATTTGGCATACAGGGCTTTATGCTTCTCCCACAGAGCATGGCGGATGCCCTTCAGGGCCTGGTCCGTCACAGCGGAATTCCGGGAATGGCGACGGGTACGGTAATAGAAGCACACGGAGGGAAGGCGCAGCACTTTGGGCTCATGGTCCAGGTGCTCGAAGAATGTTAGCCAGTAATCCCAGTCCTCGTAACCGGTCTTGAAGGCAGGGTCGAAGGAAACGGCGGCGGAGCGGCGGAAGAAGCAGCTCACATAGAGGCAGTTGCTGGAGAGCATGGTGTCCATGGAGAAGGCCGGGAGATCCCAGGAAGTCTGGGTTCCAAAACGCTGTGCCTTTCCATAGACCAGATCCAGGGAAGGGTCCAGTTTAAAGGCGGCCATGGCGGCCTCCATATAATGCGGGGACAGGAGGTCATCGGCATCCAGGAAAAGGATGAACTCCCCTTCCGCCAGCTCCAGTCCGCGGTTCCGGGCGGCAGCCACCCCCTGGTTTTCCGTATACACCACCGGGATTATCCGCTCGTCCGAGGCGCAGAATTCGTTCACGATGGCCAGGGAGCCGTCTGTGGAGCCGTTTTCCACCACCAGGCATTCCCAGTCCGCAAAGGTCTGGTCCATCACGCTTCTTAACGTCTGCGGCAGATAATTGCCCAGGTTGTAACTGGGAATGATGACACTGACTTTGGGCATATCAACTGTTCTTGCTCATACTTAAGGCCTGTTCCAGGATGGCCCGTCCCTGACGGCCGATCTCTTCCTCGGTAGCGGAAGTTTTCAGGGTCTCAAAGCGTTCCCGCCCGCGTCTCTCGTTCTCTATGATGATACTCTTTTTTCCAAACAGCCCGGCAAAGAAGGCGCCATGGAAGCTGTCCGTCACAACTTCCTCCGCGTCGCGGAAAAGGGCCAGCCACTGCTCTACAGTGAGGGAGGCGCCCTTGCCGCCGGTGCAGCGCCGGATGGGGAAACCGGTGTCTATGGCCATCTGGTCCAGCTGCCGTTCCGCATTCAGGTTCACATCCAGGATATAGGCGGCGATATAGGGTTCCGTGGCGACGGGGACGGACTGGCACAGGGAGAGATAATCGGCCTTGGTGAGCAGCCGGGTGGGATCCGGAGCCAGTATGGCTTCTACGCCCAGCTCTTCCCGGCAGATACTGATGCCGGAAGGTTCCCGC
This sequence comes from Bacteroidales bacterium, assembly GCA_016285175.1. Classification (GTDB taxonomy): domain Bacteria; phylum Bacteroidota; class Bacteroidia; order Bacteroidales; family UBA932; genus Cryptobacteroides. Next base: position 34,930 of record JAEEQF010000007.1, on the reverse strand, counting down.
ACGGAGATGGACTGGAACTTCTTTACCAGGGAACGGCACTTTGCCCGTGTCTTTTCATCGGCATCCCAGCTGTCTATGCCGAAGGAGGCGGCGTAGGCGATCCGGGGGCCGGTGAAAGAGCCGGCAAAGGCAAGGAACATATCCGGGAGCGTGCGAGGATTGAAGGAGCGACGCCACACCTGGTCGCTTCCCACAAGCAAAACATCAATATTATACTTCTCCAGCAGGGATTTTTTGTATCGATGACCAGTAGGTACGGTAGCTATATGTTCCCGGACAAAAGCCTCGAACTGGGGCTGTCGCTTAGGGAACAGAGGTCGGTAGGGTGCCCTCAGGAACACCCGGCGAAACAAGGATTTCATGTACTGGCGGAAACTGGTGACGGGAAGATAATCCAGCGTAACGGGATCGTGTCCCATTTCGCGGAGCACCCGCTGCAGGGCATAATTCTGCAGCAGGCAGCCATAATTGGCGGAAAGGGGCTGTGTGACAATTCCTATTCGCATATTGCTTCTTTTAGACGTCTGTACAACTGGGCATTGAAGTTTGCAATGCCTCCTTGATAAAGTCCCAGGAACGGGCCCTGAGCACGGAGAGGGCGGCATCGGCCGATGAATAATCTATCGGCTTATGCGGGAGGGTAGCGCCCGGAGGGACCATCCGTCCTTCCAGGCCGATGGCGGTGAGCAGGCTCCGGATGCGGTCGTCGGCCGGACTTCCTGTTTCCACGTAATAAAACACTTTGTGATACAGCAGCGACAGGGCCACCCCGTGGAAGGATGTAGTAACCACGGAGGAAGCATCCCTCACCAGGGCCACGAATTCTTCCGGACCATAGCGGTTGCTTCCTTCCGAATAGGGCTCCCGGGCCACGGAAATGACCTTCCGCGGTCCCAGCGAGGCGGCCAGGGAGCGGACGGAGGGGTTGTCTACCGCTTCATACGTCAGTACATAAGACTCCCCTTCCTGCCGGTATGTAGCCATTTTGTCCAGCACGGAACGTCCGGCCAGCAGCACCGGATCCAGCGTAACGGTGGAGGTGACGCCCCAGGCCGACAGGCGGTCCTGCAGGGACTGCTCCCGTACCCCGATCCGATGGAAATGCTGCAGATAACGCTGAAACTCGGCCGCCTGGATGGCCGTCAGCGGCACGGATCCGTCACTGGCGGCATAGGCGATGTTGCAGGTAGCGGAAAAGGGCGGGATGGCAGCAAAGAACACCGGATCCAGTCCCCTGCAGATGCGGGGATTCCAGATCTGGTCACTGCCGAAGAAGACGGCGTCCACCCCTCCGGCTCCAAAAGGGACCGGGGAAAGGGTTTTCCGGAACTGCCGGAACAGGCGGTCCCGGCGCCAGGCGCCCCAGAAGCGCCAGGGCAGGGACAGGAGGATGGAAAGCTTCTTGAAATAGTACGGTTTAAGGATCTTATAGGGCTCCGTAAGATAAGCGGGCCGATAATCCAGGACATACGCCTCCAGCCCCAGCCCCCGGAGAACCTCCAGAAGGCATCGGCATTGCAGCGCCGCTCCATAATTGTACGCGGCGGAGAATGTGACGATTCCCACCCTCATCTGCGGAAGCGTTTTTTCACGGACCAGATCCATTTTTCTATCCTGTAATTCAGGGATTCGCGGCCATAATGCCCATCCACAAAAGCGAATCCTTTGCGAATATAATCATTTTCAAACGATTTTGCATAACGATTGGCTTTTGTAGGCCGTAACATGTTCCTCTGCAGCACCTTTTGTACGTCTATCGGCCTCCGTTCGCACGCATCCGGGAAAGCAGCCGTAAAGCCCTCCCCGGCAGGGGTATTCACCAGCAGCAGGGAGCAGCCCCTGTTGTCGTCGGCAAAGCCGGGCAACGCCTTTTCCACACCCCAGCAGTCGGCCATGGTAATGTCGGAAGGCCTGTTCAGGCTGGCAAAGGGGCAGCGGTTGCAGGAAGGGCGAAGCATCAGATGCCGGTAGAAGAGGAAAGTATAGTTGTTACGCACTTCGCTGCTTCCGTCTCCATAGCTTAGGCGCTCCCTGTGTTCGTGCCAGCCCAGGGAAGGGTCGCGGAAGAGCGCTCCGCTCACAACCGCGCCTTTCCGGGCGGCGGAAAAACCCAGATAGCCTTTCCAAACCGCAGGAGCCGGCACCCCGTGGCAGAGGATATCGGCCAAAAGCAGGTTTTCCCGATGGGCACCGCAGAGCGAACCGATGCCGGCACACTGGCAGGGCGTTCCGGTGAAGAGCACTTTCTTCCCGGATTCCAGGTCCTGCAGTACCTGACCGGGAATGCCGTCCATATCGCTCTGGACGTATTTGGAGAGCCGTAAAGGCTCCAGACCTTCCTGGGTTGCGACCCGGCGGTGGCGAACTACTAAATCTGAATCCAAAGCAGCACCGTACACCACATAGCCTTCCCCGATGGCCTTCCGCATCAAGGCGACGGCCAGTCCCCCGCTCTGGCTCCCCTCCAGCAGGGACGGGAAACGGATGGCTTCGGCCCTGGGACTCTTCTCCGCTGTTATCGGCTTAAAGGCGCAGACTTCTTCGCACAGACCGCAATCCACGCAAAGGGAGGTGTCCACCACCGGATAGCGGAAGCCCATTCCGTCGGCCTCCATCCGGATGGCACCGTGGGGGCAGGCGGCGGCACAGGCAGCGCAGCCGCAGCAGTCTTCCCTATGAGCCAGCTTAATCATGGCGCCTTAAGATCCTTTGTTTCCACTGCGTCCGTTCCTCCCGGGAGAAACCCGCCATCCATACCGTCAGCCCCGTAAACGTCAGGGAGCCAAAGACGTGGACCAGGAAGCCCCACCAGCTGTCCAGCGGCAGAAGCCGGGACAGGAACCAGCCAAAAAACATAGAAAGCAGGACCACACGCACCTCATTCAGAAGCACTTCCCGGAGGAAGCGGTCCACGGGAAGGCCGATCATCCCCTTTAGCATATGCAGCCGGGCGGCCAGGCAGCAACACGCCACCCCGATGGCCACCCAGTAGATGCACTGGGCGGGAGCGCCCAGTTTCAGGCACAGCCACGCGACGGGCACGTTAAGCAACTGCAGCCCACCCACCAGGATCTGGTAATTCCGGATGTCGCCCGTAGCCAGCATAGCAGTGACCATGGTGTAGGAGATGGACTCCACCATCAAGTACAGCAGGATCAGGCGGATGAAGGTGACGGCATCCGGCGGCACGGCATCGGCCCCCAGCCACAGGTCCACCAGGAACCTGGCGTTGAAAAAGACCGGGCACACCACCAGGAGGAGCAGGTACACGCTCATCCGGGAGCCCTTGAAAACCAGCGACATCATATAGTCCCGGTCCCCGCTGGCGTAAGATTTGGTAATCTGGGGATTGATGGCGGTGGTAAAGCTGGTGACGAACTTCTGCACCGTTCCGTTCACCTGCGAGGCCAGCAGCCAGGAAGCGTTGGCCACGGGGCCGAAGAACAGGTTCAGCAGCTGGTTGCCGCCCTGGTCCCGCAGGATGCCCGAACCCGAGCCGATGAAATTCCAGCCCGCGAACGAGAACATCCGCCCGAAGAGCTTCCGGTCCAGCTTCCAGTTATAACGGGCTTCGGGAAAAGTCCGGCGGCAGAATATGCCATAGGCCAGCCGGGTGAGCAGGCTCACCAGCGCCAGGAGGGCAGCGTACAGCACCAGTTTGTCTACCGGAGAAACCGCAATGCAGTAGGCTACGGCCAGTTTTCCCAGCCCTTCGAAAATGCTGATCCACGCAAAGGCATCCATCCGTTCGCGGGCGATGATATCGGCATTGTACGGGACGCTCACCAACTGGATCACCAGGGAGATGAGCGAAAAATGCAGCACCCATCGGGCCGCTTCCAGCCGCTCCGGAGGCAGCACCATCTTGTTCTGGAGCCACCACAGGCCGATGGGTTCGGCCAGCAGGGCGATGATGGCCGACAGCACCAGCTGGATGGAGACGGCGGTGGAAAAGACCTTCCTCAGATCCGTCCCTTCCTCTTCCCTGCCCAGCTCATAGGTGATGAAACGGCTGATGGCGGCCGACATGGAGCCCGTGAATACCGTAAACAGCGTAACCACGCCGGCGACAGCTCCGTAGATGCCGAAGTCCTCCTGGCCCAGGGCCCGGAGCACCACGCGGGAGGTGATGAGCCCCACCACCATCAGCAGGAACATACGGAAATACAGAAGGACCGTGTTTTTAGCGATCCTTCTGGAATTGTCCGATATGTTCCCGTCTGTCATTCTGAACGCAGTGAAGAATCTATTCCGGTTTGTAGGAGTCCTTCAGGGAAGTGGTCTTGTTGAAGACGGGAAGCTCCGGCGTGGAGTCCTTGTCCTTCACATAATAGCCGGTACGCTCGAACTGGACGGCGATGCCGGAGGCGTCCTCCAGCAGGGCCGGTTCCGCATAGCCCTTGCCCACGACCAGGCTCTCCGGATTCAGGAAATCCTTGTAATCCTTGTCTTCCGGCACCTGGGACATATCGGCCAGGGTGAAGAGGCGGTCGTAGTTGCGGAGCTCCAGTTCCCTGGCGTGTGCGGCGCTTACCCAGTGGATGGTGCCCTTCACGGGACGGTATTCGGTGGAAGGGTCGTAGGTGCACTTGAGTTCCACCACTTCCCCGTTTTCGTCCTTGATGACCTCGTTGCACTTGACGATGTACGTGTACTTGAGGCGCACCTCTCCGTCCGGCTTCAAGCGGAAGAACTTCTTGGGGGCGTCCTCCATGAAATCGGCCCGGTCTATGAGCAGATTTCCGGTGAAGGGGACCTTGCGCTTGGCGCCTTCCGGACTGGCCGGATTGAGCGGGCAGTCGAACCATTCCACCTTGCCGGGTTCCCAGTTGGTGATGGTGAGTTTAACGGGATCCTGCACCACCATGTAGCGGTTGGAACGCTCGTTAAGGTCTTGACGCACACACCATTCCAGCAGCTGGATGTCCATGAGCTGGTCCCGCTTGGAGACGCCTATCTTGTCGCAGAACATGCGGAGGGCATTGGCGGTATAGCCGCGGCGGCGCACACCGCAGAGGGTGGGCATACGAGGGTCGTCCCAGCCACTTACGAGGCCTTTTTGCACCAGTTCCAGCAGCTTGCGCTTGGACATGAGGGTGTAGGTGAGGTTGAGGCGGGCGAATTCGTACTGATGGGAAGGATAGATGCCCAGGGTTTGGATGAACCAGTCGTACAAAGGCCGATGCACATCGAACTCCAGCGTGCAGATGGAGTGGGTGATGTGCTCTATGGAATCACATTGGCCGTGGGTATAGTCGTACATGGGATAGATGCACCACTTGTCCCCGGTACGGTGATGGTGGGCGAACTTGATGCGGTACAGGAGCGGATCCCGGAACATCATGTTGGGATGGGCCATGTCTATCTTGGCGCGGAGGACCTTCTCCCCTTCCGCATACTTTCCTTCCTTCATTTCCCGGAACAGCCGGAGGTTCTCTTCCGGGCTGCGGTCCCGCCAGGGGCTGGGGGTTCCGGGCTTCTCCACGGTGCCGCGGTTCTCCCGGATCTGGTCCTGGGTCTGGTCGTCCACATAGGCCAGGCCGCGTTTGATGAGGTCCTCGGCCCACTCATAGAGCTGGTCGAAATAATCGCTGGCATACAGTTCCTTGTCCCACTGGAAGCCCAGCCACCGGATGTCTTCCTTGATGGAATCCACGTATTCCGTGTCTTCCTTGGTGGGATTGGTATCGTCGTAGCGGAGGTTGGTTTTGCCGCCATATTTCTGTGCGAGGCCGAAATTGAGGCAGATGCTCTTGGCATGTCCCAGGTGCAGATAGCCGTTGGGTTCCGGGGGGAAACGGGTCATGATGGAGTCCACTTTCCCCTCTGCCAGGTCCCGTTCAATGATTTCTTCCAAAAAGTTAAGTTTACGCTCTTCCATATCTATTTTTTGTAATAGTTTACAAATGTACGATTTTTTTGTTAATTTTGCATCCGCTAAAACCTTTAAAGATGGGACTTTTACATGCAAGGCTGGCAAAGTACGATTTGCCCCAGAAGATGATAGAAAAGGGTATTTACCCTTATTTCCGCCAAATTACCAGCAAACAGGGAACCGAGGTAACCATGGACGGTCACCAGATCATGATGTTCGGTTCCAACGCTTATACCGGTCTCACGGGAGATGAGCGAGTGATAAACGCGGGGGTGGAAGCCCTCAAGAAATACGGCTCCGGCTGTGCCGGTTCCCGTTTCCTTAACGGCACGCTGGACATCCACGTCCAGCTGGAGAAGGAACTGGCCGAATTCGTGGGAAAAGACGAGGCCCTGGTATTCTCCACCGGCTTTACGGTGAACAGCGGCGTCATCCCCCAGCTCCTCACCAAGGACGACTTCATTATCTGCGACGACCGTGACCACGCTTCCATCGTGGACGGCCGCCGGCTCAGCTTCGCCAAGGGCCTCCACTACAAGCACAACGACATGAAGGACCTGGAGCGTTGCCTCCGCCGCTGCCTCCCCAACAGCGTGAAACTCATCGTGGTGGACGGCGTGTTCTCCATGGAGGGAGACCTGGCCAAACTGCCGGAGATCGTGGAACTCAAGCACAAGTACAAGAACGTCTACATCATGGTGGACGAGGCCCATGGCCTGGGTGTCTTCGGCAAGCAGGGCCGCGGCGTGTGCAACCACTTCGGCCTCACCAATGAGGTGGACCTTATCATGGGCACCTTCTCCAAGAGCCTGGCCGCCATCGGCGGTTTCATCGCGGCCGATAAGATTATCATCAACTGGCTTCGCCACACCGCCCGCACCTATATCTTCCAGGCTTCGGATACGCCCGCCGCAACGGCATCGGCCCTGGAAGCCCTGCACATTATCCAGCAGGAGCCGGAGCGCATCACCAAGCTTTGGGACGTTACCAATTATGCCCTGCGCCGCTTCAAGGAGGCAGGTTTTGAGATCGGCGAGACGGAAAGCCCCATCATCCCGCTGTACGTGCGTGACCTGGAAAAGACCTTCATCGTGACAAAACGGGCCTTTGACGAAGGCGTGTTCATCAACTCCGTCATTCCGCCGGCATGCGCCCCGCAGGATACCCTCATCCGCTTCTCCCTCATGGCCACCCACACGCGTGAGCAGGTGGACCGCGCCGTGGAAGCCCTCACCAAAGTATTCAAGGAAGAAAAGATTATCAAGTAGGCGCCGCCTCAGCTATGAAAAGACTTGCCATCCTTACTGCCGGCCTGCTGCTCTCGGTGGCGGCGCTGGCCCAGCAGATGCATGTAGACGAAGTCTCCGTGGACACCCGCGCCAGTTTCCACCAGGAAACGCGCGAAGGCGTGTACAGCTCGCACTTCCAGGGGGAATACCTCAATCTCCATATCATGGGCCAGCTTACGGACAAGCTTTCCTTCCGCATCCGGCAGCGCCTGAACAAGAAGATCGAGGACACCAATCCCTTCAATGCCACGGACTTCCTATGGCTCAAATGGCAGGCCGCGCCCAAGTGGTCCTTCACCTTTGGCAAGCAGCCCATCCTGCTTGGCGGCTACGAAATAGATTCGGCCCCCATCGACGTCTACTATTACGGCGCCTTCACCAACAACCTCTACCAGTATTACGCTTTCGGTATCAGCGCCGCCTACTCTCCGGCGCCGGGCCAGTCCATTTCCCTCCAGTTCATTCCCTCCCCCATCTCACCCGTCACGCAGAACGCGTATTCCTACAATCTGTACTGGAACGGGCACATCCTGCCGCGCTGGAAGACCGTCTGGAGCTACAACCTGGTGGAAGACATGTACGCCCGCAAGATGAACTATCTGGTACTGGGCAACAAATTCGAGCTGGGCGCGCTGGTGGTGGACCTGGACCTCATAGACCGGGCGTCCTTCCAGCAGAAGAACTGGCTGTCGGACTGGTCCGTCATTGTGAAAGCCATCCTCACCCTGGGCAAGTGGAACCTCTGCACCAAGGTGGGCTATGAACGGAACGATGCCGCCAACGTAGACATTGACGGCATCTCCTATGACCTTACGCTCCCGGCCGGGAACGACTATTTCTACGGTGGCGCCGGTGTGGAATACTTCCCCCTGGGAAACGACAACCTGCGCATCCACGTGGCCTATTTCCGGGATAACCACGATGCCGTAAACAACATCGACATCGGCATCACCTGGCGCTTCAAGATTTACAAACGCTAAGCCTTTAGCAGCTTCACCGCCTTATCCACATCCTGCTCTTCCAGCACCAGGGAGATACTTAACTCTTCTCCGCCCTGGGCCGATGCGATGATGTTGATACCGGAGGCACCCAGCAGGCCGAACACCTTGCCGGAAGTGCCGGGAAGGTTGCGCATGCGGCTGCCGAATACCGTCACGATGCCCACTTCCTTGTTCACCACCACCACGTCGTCCAGCGGAAGGAGCGGATTGTCCTGGAACAGGCCGCGGAGGGCTTCCTGGGTACTTTCCTTGTCGGCATTGCGTACGGCGAAACTGATACTGTATTCGGAAGAGGTCTGGGCGATGAAACGCACGTTCACGCCCACCTTGGCCAGGCAGGAGAAAATGGAGGAGGACATGCCCACCCGGCCCAGCAGGCCCGTACCGTACACGGTAACCAGGGTGAGGTCCTTGTCCCAGATGACATCCGTCTTATGGGCAGATCCTGTGGAAATGATGGTGCCTTCGAAGCTGTTGTCCTGGATATCCTTTACCAGGATGGGAATTTCCCCGTTCTTGGCGGGCCAGATGGCGCTGGAGGCGAAGGGTGCATGGGCCGATGAGCAGAAGTGCGCCGCCTCATCGTACGTCATGGCCGGGATACCGTCTATGCCGCGTCCTTCAATGAAAAATACGATGCTCTCCGCCTTGAGCGTGGCGCCGATGAGGGAGGCCATCATGTGTGCGCCGTCCTTGCCCACGCGCACCACATAGCCGGAATCCAGCCGTCCATAGCCGCCGGGGATTACGACGGGGCCTTCCTCCGGGACGCGGTCCTTGATCTGCTGGCGGGAGCCCACCCAGTCGAAATGCTGTACGCCCTTGGCATCGGCATGACAGAGCATGAGCTCCGTACCGTCTATAAGGACGCCCCTGACCCTGTCGTTCACGGCTTCCGCGCAAAGGCGGGCGCAGCGGGCCAGCACATAGTCCTGGATGGAAATCTCCGAAGTGATCACGTACATGCCCTCCCGCAGATAACCCTCGATGGAGCTGATAATCTGGGAGGCCTTCTCCTGATACGCTGCGGAAGAGGAAAGGGCGGCGAAATACGACTTCACCTGTTCCATTTCCTCCCGGGCCGATTTCTTTTCCCGGATGGTCTTGCGGACGGCTTCCCGCAAAATGTTCTCGATTTTCTTCTCCGGCCGGATAACGGCCACCGTATCCTTCCCGCAAAGGGCGGAAATGGATTTAATGGTGTCCTGCTTGAGCAGGAAAGACTTGACAATCATTATATTAGTTACTTGAGGGTTATAGCTATGACACCGTTGGCACCCCGGTTACCATAAATGGCAGCGGCGGAATCCTTGAGCACGCTGATGCTTTTCACGTCATTGGGATTGATGTGGGCGATACTTGTAACAGGCTGTCCATCCACCAGGAAGAGGGGGTCCGTGGAGGAATTGAGGGTGGAAACTCCCCGGATAATGATCCTGTCACCCATTACCTGTACACCGGGGCACTTGCCCTGGATCATCTCATAGATGTTCCGGTACGTATTGTTTTCCGGGGCGTCCACCACGGACACCGGCTGGGAAAGGTTGCGCTTAACTTCCTTACCGTAACCTACTTCCACTGCCCGCTCCGAGTCCAGTACCTCGGCCGGACGGGAAGCGCCGCAGGAGCATAACAGGGCCGTGACGGCCAGCAAAACAAGGGTCTTTTTCATATGGCAGACTGTGGTGTTTAGTTCCATCTTACAAATTTAGGAATAATTCACTATCTTTGCAAAGCAAAAAACCAATATAATGATTCAGTCCATGACCGGCTACGGCAAAGCCGAAGCCCAAATCGCTGGAGGAAAGATCACCCTGGAGATCCGCTCCCTCAACGGCAAGAGTGCCGATATCAACCTCAAGAGTTCCCTACTTCCCAAAGACAAAGACCTGGAAGTGCGCAAGCGGCTGGCGGAGAAGCTGGTGCGCGGAACCATAGACCTGTATCTCACCTTCGAGGCAGGTGCCTCGGACTCGGCCCACTGCGTGAACCAGGAGGTCTTCCACAGCTACTGGAAAAGCGCCGTAAAGGCCCTGGACGAAGAGACGGTCATGACCAAGACCTTTCTCAAGGATCCCGGCGTGGGCAGCATCCTGGCCAACGCCATCCTCCGTCTCCCGGATGTGGTGGACGCCCGGAAGGCCGATGTGATAGGGCCGGAAGACTGGCCTGCCGTTTCGGCCGCCCTGGACAGCGCCCTGGAGCAGCTCTGCGCTTACCGTGCCGATGAAGGCAAGGCCCTGTATGCCGACGTCACTTCCCGGGTGAACAGCATCCTGAAGCTGTACGAACAGGTGGAAGCCCTTGAAGGAGAGCGCATCGTCTCCGTCCGGGAGAAGTTTGACAAAGCCCTGGCGGAACTCGCTGCCAAACCCAACCCGGAGCGTCTTGAGCAGGAAATGATCTTCTATCTGGAGAAATACGACATCAATGAAGAGAAGGTGCGCCTGCGCCAGCACTGCAAATACTTCATGGAAGTGATTGATACGGAACCTTATCCGGGGAAAAAGCTGGGCTTCATCATCCAGGAGATGGGCCGGGAGATCAACACCACCGGTTCCAAAGCCAACCACGCCGGCATCCAGCAACTGGTGGTAAGGATGAAGGACGAACTGGAGAAAATCCGGGAACAGTCCATGAATATCCTGTAATCTGCCGTATCACTTTTTTGAACCTTTCCGGCCCTGCAGCCCATTGCAGGGCCGTTTTTTTGTCCCGTGAAAGTTTTTTGACGGATTCCGGGCAAAAAAGTGAGGCCAAAATCGGCCTCCCAGCACGTTCCAGGCCTGTTTTTCAAATTAAACGTTTCATTTTTTGCGAACACGGATCGGCTTTCTTTCCTTTGCAGAAAACATAGAGACATGAAACAGTTATTACAAATCCAAGTGGACGAAAACGGCCATCTCTTCTTTCATTCCGACTATGATTTCCCGGAAGTGACAAAACGCCGTCCCCCCATGGAGTGGGAGGACGGCCTTTACAGGGAATTGTCCTATTCCATCCAGCACTGCGGAATCAACATCCGGCGGGCTGTAAACTTTGTGTGCTACGCGGCTAAGGATCCCCGGGCCAACTACTTGAACCTGCATCCCGCCCTGGAAGAAGCGCTGATCCAGTGGCGCCGGGAAAAGGCGCAGGAGCAAAATGTCCCGGCCTATCACATCCTGCACCAGAGAATCCTGCTGGCCATTGCCGATGCAGCCCCGCTCTCCGAAATGGAACTGCTGGAAATCCCGGGCATCGGCCTTGCCATGCTAAAGCGCTATGGAGAGGAAATCCTGGATCTGGTGTACCGGAATACCGACAATTACTAGCTACTTGTTCCAGTGCATCTGTCCCACGTAGGCGCCGCACTCATAGGAAGTGACGATGGGGATCTTCACCCCGTCCAGGTTCTCTTCCCACGCGATATCTTCCAGATAGGTGTGGGAATGACCGCCTACGAACAGATCGATGTTCCGGGTAGCGGCGCAGAGCTTGGGATCCGTCATGTCGCCGGGCGAATGCTCCGTATAGCCTAAGTGCGTGAGGGCAATCACCATGTCGCACTGGGGGCGGAGCAGATCGGCATATTTCTGCACGGTGGGGATCATGTCATATTCCGGAAGACGGTCTGCCGTTTCGCCGGAAACCAGTGCCTTAAGGCTGCACACCACGCCGATGATGCCTATCTTGCGTCCGGCCTTCTCCACTATCACATAAGGCTTGATATACTTGCCGGCCTCGAAAGGAGAGAAGTCGAAGTTGCACACCACCACCGGGGGCACAACGCCGGAAAGCATTTCTCCCAGGCCTTCCAGACCGTTGTCGAACTCGTGGTTGCCCAGGGTGACGGCGTCATAATCCATGGCGTTAAGGGCCTGGACCTCCACGGTTCCCCGGAACTCCGAGAAATAGGTGGTTCCCTGGCAGAAGTCTCCGGCATGCAGCAGCAGCACGTTCTCCCTGCCATCGGCCCGGCGGACGCTGTCCACGAAGGCAGCGCGCTCCAGCAGGCCGCCCAGACCGGCGTCGGGACCGGTGCGGATGGGTTCCATCTGGCTGTGGGTGTCGTTGGAATGCAGGATGGTGAGCGTGGGTTTGGATTGCCTGGCCTTCTTGATGCCCATGCCGAGGCACCAGCCCACGAGGCAGCAGGTGAGGACGATAAGTCCAATCTTTATGATATTCGTTGTCTTCATGGCTTAGTCCTCCAAAATAACTCTTCCGTCCGGAGCGGAATCAATGGCGACGCCCTTGGATTCACAGTCCCGGATATAGTCCAGCATGATATCCTTCAGGAGGACGCGGCTGAGCTTCACATCCTGGGCCATGGCACCGATACGGATGCCGTCTCCCCCGTCCAGCAGGAAGTCGATGGTGGTAACGTTGTATACTTTCTTGGGGTCGATGGGCTTGTCGCCGATGAGGGCGCTCTCCAGCTTATGCCCCTTCACCTTTACCCTGGCGCCGCTGATGGCCTGGAATTCCTCCGTTTCCGCAAGCTGTTCAAACAGCCGGGTAAGTTCACTGCCCTTCACCTTGGCATAGCACATATAGTTCTTGAAAGGGAACATGGAGGCTATGTCGTCCAGGGTGATGGCACCTTCCGGCATGGGAACACGGATTCCGCCATAATTGGTGATGGCAAAGTCCATGGGCACCTTGTAATACTTGGAGCCGGCTTCCCGGAGCACGTCCACAAAGAGATTGGAAAGGGCCATATCATGCTCACGCGCATTGTCCATCATCCGGGCACTGTGACCCACCACTTCCTTCAGATAGGACAGTCGGGGCTGCACCTCCATGAGGGCTTCGGCGGCCTGAGGCACCGGAGAATCCACGTCAAAGGCCACACCGTTGGGGGCATGATAGCCGTCGTCTTCAAAGACGCCCAGCGCCGTATCCACATTCTCCTGGGTGATGCAGACGGTACCTGTACGGTGACCGTCCATCTTCACGGGCTGCCAGGAGATATCCTCCCCGCGAGGAGCCATGGCGGCCCGGACGGCGAAGAACACGCCGGCGAGGATAAGCAGCCACGCCAGGTATCCCAGATACTGTTTTACTTCTGTTTTAGCCATTTCCAGAGATCTTTAAAGGTTGATTTCTTACCATACATGAGGATGCCCACCTTGTATATCTTGGCCGATGCCCACGCGCAGGCGACGAAGGTGCCTACCAGCAGGACGATGGACAGGACGAGCTCCCAGGTGGCAACCCCGAAGGGGATGCGGGCCAGCATCACGATGGGACTGGTGAACGGAATCATGGAGAACCAGAACACCAGCGGGCTGTCCGGAGCCTTGAAGGCGTACAGCGCCACAAAGAAGCCCAGCATGAGCGGAATGGTCACCGGCAGCTGGAGCTGGGAACTGTCTCCCTCATTCTCCACCGACGAGCCGATGGCTGCGAACAGCGAGGCATACAGCAGGTAGCCGAAGATAAAGAAGAACAGGAAGGCGATGACGATCTGGCCCAGGTTGATGTTGCCCAGGGTGCTCATGACCACCTCCATGCCGGAAGGTTCTCCAGCAGCCACGGCCGTAGTGTCCGTAGCGGCGGCCAGGGCGCTTTCCAGGTCTATGTCACCGGGGTGCACACCGCTGGTGGAAGCCATCTGCTCCATCATCTGGGTGGTACTGTCATCGTTCATCATGCCCATGATCTTGTCCTTGCCCATGATGCCCATGGCAACGCCTACCAGCAGGAGCGTGAGTACGATCCACAGCAGGAACTGGGTAAGGGCCACCAGCGCCACGCCGATGATCTTGCCGAACATGAGTTCGCTGGCCTTGACGGAACTCACCAGGACCTCCACCACGCGGGAGCTCTTTTCTTCAATGACAGAGCTCATGACCATGCCGGAGAACAGGGCGATGAACATGTAGATGGCAATGCCCAGGAGCATGGAGAGGGCCATATAGATGCCGCTTTCGGAGATACTCTCCTTTCCGCTTTCGTCAATGGTATAGCTGTGCAGTTTCACATTGGACTTCACGCCCGCCATGATTTCCTCCAGATTCTCGATGCCGTAGGATTCAATGCGGTAGGCTTCCACCGCATCATTGATACGGCCTTCGATCATGGAACCGGTATCCATGCCCAGGGGTTTCTCGCTATAGCAGTCGGCCGATACGGTCCGGCCCAGGGTGTCCAGTTCGGAGATAGTGAGGAGCACGTCCACGCCGGATGTGCCGAAATCGGCCTTCACGGCCTCCGGGGATGCATCGGCGCCCAGATCCTTGAAGATGGTCACGTCATTACTTTCCAAGTACGGCAGGACAATGCCGGAGCGGTCTATGACGCCCACCTGCTTGGCCTCCTCCTTGGTATTCATCATGATGACGGTGGGGAGGATGCAGATAGCCGCAAAGAAAACGGGAGCCAGGAACGTGATAAGGAGGAAACTCTTCTTCTTTACCTTGTTAAGGTATTCACGCTGGATAATGATTCCTAATTTCTTGATATTCATAACCTATTCCTCCTCCGTTACCAGTTTAATAAAGATATCGTTCATGCGCGGCACCACTTCCTTGAAGGAATTGATGCGGATGCCGGCCTGGATGAATCCCATCAGTTTCTCGTTTACTTCGGCACGGGGTACCACGGCGGTCTTGCGCACCAGGTCTTCCGTGTACTCGATCTCCACATTGTCCTCTCCGTGCTGCCGGCGGATTTCCTCCGTAGGACCGGTAACCACCAGTTTGGCTTTGTTGATGAGGGCTATCTCATCGCAAAGCTCCTCCACGGACTCCATGTTGTGGGTGGACAGGATTACGGTGGCACCTTCTTCCTTGAGCTCCAGGATCACCTTGCGGATGAGGTCCGCGTTCACCGGGTCGAAGCCGGAGAAGGGTTCGTCCAGGATCATGAGGGAAGGCCGGTGCACCACGGTGGTGATGAACTGGAGTTTCTGGGCCATACCCTTGGAGAGTTCCTCCACCTTCTTGTTCCACCAGTCCTGGATGCCGAAGCGGACAAACCATTTCTTGAGTTCCGAAGCCGCTTCCGAGGCGCTCATGCCCTTGAGCTGGGCCAGGTACATGGCCTGGTCCCCTACTTTCATCTTACGGTACAGGCCGCGCTCTTCCGGCAGATAGCCGATGTGGGAGACGTCCTCTTCCGTGATAGGGTGTCCGTTGAAGAGGATCTGGCCTTCCGTTGCGATGGTAATACGGTTGATGATGCGGATAAGGGTACTCTTACCCGCTCCGTTCGGCCCCAGCAGGCCGAAGATCTTTCCTTCCGGAATCTCCAGCGATACCTTGTCCAGTGCCACTTTTTCCCCGAAGGTCTTTGTTACGTTCTTTACTTCAATGATTGCCATAATTCAATCTTCATTCCGGCTTAATCCGGAATTCTTTGCAAATATAATAATAATTTATTGTAATGCAATAAAATTTACTAAAAATTCAATATTTTTACGACAAGCTCCGTGAGAAGCTCCGCGGGAGTGGCCTCTCCGGCATCCCCGCCTTTCCCCTTATAGTCAAATTCGCACAGGAGGGAAATCACCCCCTGGCAGCGCTGGAAAGGATAATTCCGCACGGCTGCGTCGTATTCTTTCAGGAAGTAGGGATTGACGCCCAGCGCCTTGGCGGCATCGGCAGGGGCCGGCCGGCCTTTTTGCAGGAGGGCGTGATACTTCAGGATCCGGTAGAAATGCGTAAAGAGCGGGGCCACGGCCATGGGAAGGGCAAAGCGGGGGGCCTCCCCGATGTGGGCGGCAATCTTTAGTGCACGGGCTCCGTCCCGGTAACTGAGGCACTTGGTGAGTTCAAAGATGCTGAACTGCCGGCTCACGCCCACATTCTTTTCCACATCGGCTACGGAGACCTCCTGCACGCCCTCCGGCAGGTTTTTGAGCATCTTTTCCGTCTCCACGGCAATCTTCCCCAGGTCCGCCCCCACCGATTCCGCCAGCAGGACGGCCGCCTCCGGATGGATGCGCAGCCCCCGGCCCTCGTAATAGGCCTGGATCCACTGCGGCATCTCATAGTCCCTGAGGGCGGTGGATTCCACCACCACACCGGTTTTGAGGATGGTCTTGTACAGGGATTTCCGCTTGTCGGCCGATGCCCCGTGCATGAGGATTACCAGCACGGTGCTGTCCAGCGGCTGCTGGCAATAGATGGCCAGGTCTTCCAGCCCCTTCATCTGCTGGGCCTCCTTCACCACCACCAGTTGTCTTTCCGCCATCATGGGGAAGCGGCGGGCGGCGGTAATGACCGTATCGGCCGATACCTCCCCGCCATAGCAGATGGTTTCGTTGAAGTCCTTCTCCCATTCCTGGAGGCAATGGTCTATGATGGCATCGCACACCAGGTCCGGGTAATAGGGCTCCTCCCCCATGAGCAGATAAACAGACTTGAAGATGCCGCTACGGACATCTTCAAGAATGTTTTTGACCTGTCGGTCTAATTCTATGTAGGACTTGCCGGCCACTTATTTGGAGAACTTCTTCTCTTTGGAGCGGACAATCTTCTCCTTGAGGGCATCGGCCGCGTCTGTGACGGCTTCCTCAAAAGTACGGGCATGACGCTCTATCACAAGGTCTTCCCCGGGGAAACGGGTCTGGAGTTTTACGCACTTGTTTTCTGCGTCCGGAAGCAGGGACAGCGTGACATCTATGTCACCCAGGTTGTCGAAGAACTTCTCTACCTTTCCAACTTTCTTCTCGATAAAGTCCAGCAGCTTCTCGTCTGCATCGAACTTAAGGGACTTGACGTTAATCATGACTGTCTTGTTTTTTTGCCCTTGGGTGGGCGTTAATGTATTGTGCCTTGAGCCGTTCGATGGAATTGTGGGTATAGACCTCCGTGGCGGCGAGGCTCTCGTGGCCCAGCATCTCCTTGATGGCGTTCAGGTCTGCTCCTTCGTCCAGCAGGGCGGTTGCGAGCGAATGCCTGAGCACGTGGGGGGATTTCCTCCCGGTGATGCCTTCCCGGCCCTGGAGTTCCGCCTTTACCGCCCGGTCTACGTATTCCGGATACAGGGAACGTCCCTTTTCCGTAATCAGGAGCGGCGCGTCGGAGGGTCTGGCACCCCCTGCCATCGAACTAGCTGCTTGTAAATATAAGGAAATTTCCTGACTTAACGAAAGAATCAGGGGAATTTCTCTCATCTTATCTCCTTTTCCGCGCACGCGAAGCGTATGGCGGGACATATCTATGCTGCCCACTTTCAGGCCGATGAGCTCCGCCCGGCGGATGCCGGTTCCGTACAGGAGGGAGATTATCAGGCGGCGGAGCCTGCGCCGGTACAGTTCCACGGCCGTTTTATCGCTTGGCCCCAATTGCAGCAGCAGGTCCAGCGTATCCTGCCCGGCATCGGCCTTGGTGGCCTCCAGATAGGCATCCATGGCCTTTTCCGTGTAGTACTCCGGCAGGCGTTTCTCCATCTTGGGGCGCCGCACCGTCCGCACCGGATTGGACTTCATTTCCCCGGTCTTCACCAGGAAGTTGCAAAGCCCGCTGAGCGCGCTCATGTGAAGGTGCACGGTCCGCGCCTTGAAGCCGGTATCGATCAGATGCGCCTCATATTCCCTGATCCGGGAAGGGATCAGGTCCGGCTCTCCCCCGCACCACTCGGCAAAGTCATTGAGGGCGGCGGCATACAGAGCCTGTGTCCGGGGCGAATAACGCCGGACATCCCGGATGTAGCTTATGTACCTGTCAATCATGAGGTTTCAGGCCCAGCTCCGCGGCACGGGCACGCATATAGGCATCGGCCGCCTCGAAAGTGTACGGGATTTCCCCGTCCAGAATGGCGTTTTTCACCATTTCCTTAAGCTGGCCGATGGTGTTACACGGCTCAATGTCAAAGACTTCCATGACATAGTCCCCGGAGATAGGGTTCTTCCAGTTGCGGATCTCGTCCTTGGCCTCCACTTCGGCCATCTTGGCCTTCACCTGCTCGAAGTTATGGCGCAGACGGGCCACCTTGGCGGGGTTCTTGGAGGTGATGTCGGCGTTGCACAGGAGCATGAGGTCCTCTATGTCGTTGCCGGCGTCGAACAGCAGGCGGCGTACGGCGCTGTCCGTCACTTCGTCGTCCACCAGCGCGATGGGCCGCAGGTGCAGGTTCACCAGCTTCTGGACGTACTTCATCTTTTCGTTCAGGGGCAGGCGGAGCCGCTCGAAGATCTTGGGGACCATCCGGGCGCCAACTACCTCGTGCCCATGGAAGGTCCAGCCCTGCCCCGCCACATAGCGTTTGCTGGCGGGCTTGCCGATATCGTGCAGGAGCGCCGCCCAGCGAAGCCACACATCCGGAGCCGTCCGGAGCGTGGCGTTGCCTTCGGCGTCGTAATCCTTCAGCCGCTGCTGGCCGATGGCTTCCATCTCGTAATCGGCCACATTGTCCACCACTTGCAGGGTGTGGGTAAAATTCTCCTTGTGTCCTTTTCCGTCCACTGTTTCCACGCCCTTGAGGCGGCTCACCTCCGGCAGGAACTGCGGCAGGAGGAGGGTGTCTTCCAGCAGCTCGAAAGCCATGGAAGGGCGGCGCGTGACCAGGATCTTGTTCAATTCCTCCACAATCCGTTCGCGGGAGAGGATCTGTAGCCGGCCGGCCATATCCTTCATAGCCTGCAAAGATTCCGGAACAATGGTAAACGTCTGTTCCTCCGTACTTAACTGCGTGGCGAAACGGATGGCCCGGAGCATCCGGAGCGGGTCGTCGGAATAGGTCTGCTCCGGTTCCAGCGGTGTCCGGATGATGCCGGCCGCCAGGTCCCGGATACCGCCGAAGGGGTCTATGAGGGCGCCGAAATCCCCTTCCTGCAGGCTGAAAGCCATGGCGTTGATGGTGAAATCCCTCCGCAGCTGGTCCTCTTCCAGGGTTCCGTCCTCCACGATGGGCTTCCGGGAGTCCCGGTTATAGGATTCTTTCCGGGCCCCCACGAATTCCACCTCGATGCCGTGGTATTTGAGCATGGCGGTGCCGAAGTTGCGGAAAACGCTCACCTTGGCGTGGCACTTGGCGGCCACGGCTTCGGCCAGGGCAATTCCGCTCCCCTCCACCACGATATCGATGTCCTTGTTGGGACGGCCCAGGAAACAGTCCCGCACATAGCCCCCTATCACGAAAGCCCGTACGCCCAGCTCCCTGGCCGTATCGCCCACCAGTCTGAACACCGGGTGGTCCAAATATCCTTCCGTTATCGTCATGATCCTGTTTTATGATTCCCGGCCGGCCATCTCTTCCCACAAAGGAGCCTTCTGCATGAACTGCCATCCTTCGGCCGTTCGCTCAAAGATAAAGGTCTTGGGTCCGTTTGTAATGGCTATGTACTTCACATCCAACTCATTGTTGTATCTCAAAGCCTGATCCACCACCTCCTGGTCCAAGGTCACTTCCGGGCGCTTGCATTCCACTATCATCACAGGTCTGGCACTGCGGTCATAGACTACTATATCGGCCCGGTATTCCTTGGCACCGTGCTTGAGGGCCACTTCACTCCCCATCATGTGCTCCGGAACGCCCATCCCCTCGTGCAGCACGGAGATGAACCATTGCCTCACCTGCTCCTCCGGCGTATTGCGAACGCTCTTGCGCCGCAACGGATCCCATATGTAGTCGCTTTCCACGGCTCAAATTTACCCTTTTTCCCCCGCTTTTGCAAATATCCTCCTTTCCCTCCCCTGGCCTAAAGCACGTTTTCGGCCTTCCAGCGCTTGAACTGTGCCTTACCCCACCTCGCCTGCATAGTCTAAAGCACGTTTTCGGCCTCCCAGAGCTTAAACTGTGCTTTAGACCGGGGCCGAACTATAGGCTAAAGCACACTTTGGCCCGTAGAATGGCGAAAGTGTGCTTTAGAGTAATTAGGTTCCTGATGAGTCCAGCTATTTGGCCCAGGAAGTATCCAGATTCTTGTCAAATGCGCTGTCTGGGATGCCCACCTTGATATTGGTGCATTCCCATAGCACATCATCATAGTATTTGACGCGCAGAGTGAAGCCGTTCCATACGGCAATCTCGCCTTTGGTTCCTTTCCTTCTTCCCAGATTTCCGTAGATAGCCAACTTTCCCTCTCCGGTATAGGTGCCTGAATAGACATCACATTCCTTTCCGCAAATGGTGGCGGTACCGGTTTTTTGATAACCATTATTGACAAAAATCTCGTGATTATCGGCAATGAAGCTGGAGAAGAACCCGTTTACGGTTTGCTCGGCGCGGAACTTTTCCGTATGCCAGACACCCTCATCTTCATGATAGATATCATCGCGGCGGTCGTTACCCTTGCCTTTTACAAAGATATAGACATTGTGGGCGGGACCTTCACCGGAATCCTGGCGGAAACAGTCGCCTTTGTTTGTGTAGATGTTTGTTTCCCCGTTAAAGTCATACGTAAGGGCAAACCCATGCTTAACCATTTCGTCGGGGGTAAGGTCCTTGGATGTCTGGGCACTTGCCAGTCCTGCAGACAGGAAAGCCGCGCACAGGATTGCGAAAGAGATTCTCTTCATAATTGATTACTGATTATTGATTAGTCTTTAACCGGGCGGATGGGAAGGCCGTTCTCACGATACAGGCCGTAGCAGTCCTTGTGACCGAAACGCATGGCATCGCCCTGACGGCGCTCGTGCCACTCGATAGCATCCTCGCTGCCGACGGGAGTGCCCGAAGCCAAGGCCATGGAGGCTGTCCAGCACCAGGGGTAGTTGGCTTCCTGAATTTTCTCACCGACATAATATCCTGTCTTGGGAAAGTCGATGCTGTTGCCGTTAGGGTCGGTCACTGTCACCAGACCGGGCTTGTCATAACTGAAGGTACACTTAGTGAACAATTCCATCGCTTCGGCCCGGGTGGGCATACGCCAACCCTTGCCAAGGGCTGCAGTAGCCGCGTCATCTTCAGGCTGCAGGACAATCAGTTTATCGGCCTTTCCAGAACTGGCATCCCCATCTTCGGTGGAATACTTTTTCACCTTGTACCCGTCTTTGAATATATAAGTATTACCACTGTACTCCTTCTTGGTGGCAGTTTCGCCCCATGCATAGAAGTTGCCCGGATCGGAGGCATCCTTGGCACCCAGGTTAACAGCGGCCCACTTTACGCTCAGGCCAAGGTCAACCGCTTCGACCGACGCTTTGGCCGCGGGTGCGGGAGCAGCAGCGTTATCCGTTTTCTTGTTTGCATTGCCGCCGCAGCA
The DNA here is from genome assembly GCA_016285175.1 of Bacteroidales bacterium. Lineage (GTDB taxonomy): Bacteria > Bacteroidota > Bacteroidia > Bacteroidales > UBA932 > Cryptobacteroides. Next base: position 13,627 of record JAEEQF010000007.1, on the reverse strand, counting down.
GACAAGCGCAATCAAAGCTGCGAAAAGCACTATCAGAGTTCTGTTCTTCATGGTATTGAATAATTATGAGTAATTTGTGCTGTTAGACCAGTTTCTGTTCGATGGCCACACGGATTAGCTGGGCAGTGCTGTCCACTTTGAATTTTTCCTTGAGCTGCTTGCGGTACCACTTGATGGTGTGCAGGGTCAGGTTCAAATCCTCCGCAATCTCCGGACTGGTTTTTCCGTCGGCAATCAGCTGGATTATCCGGTGCTCTTTCTGTGAAATCCGAATCACGTCTTCGTCTTCTGTTATAACCATACTGTCCGTTTTTGTTTCCGGAAACAAAGTTCGTGATCATCTTGGAGAAAAACACCATCCTAAAGGATAGTATTCCCTATCCGTTCGGATAGAATTGAACCTTTATTTCGTATGTCCAGGTGTTTTTTCGTATCTTCGCAGTATGAAAAAGCATCTTCTTATCTGCCTGATACTCTTCCTGCCGGGAACCCTCGTTTCCCTGGCGCAATACTCCGACCACCGGGGTCATCAGCTGGATTCGTTGGAACATTTTGTCCTGGACTGGACGCCGGAAAAACTAGAATCGGCCGATGACGGGCAGTGTACCGCGATCATCCAAGCGTATGGCAATCTGATGTACGGGTACTCCCAAATCAATCCGGACCGGGGAATGTATTATGCCCGGAAGGCACTGGAACTCGGCACCCGTAAGGACTGGCTCTGGCGCATGGTAGATGCCAACCGCATGCTGGGCCAGTACCATTATGGCGGCAAGCAGTACGACAGCGCCTTCTACTACTACAACGCTGCCCGCGATGTCATCGCCAGGATGCCGGGCCGATATCAGGAGCAGAACATCGACGACATTTCTTCCCAACTGTACGGAAGCATCGGCAACCTGTACAGCGTGATGGATTCCCTTCCCCAGGCCATGGAGTACTACGAAAAAGCGGGAGCCATCTTTGAAAAATACGGCTGGAAAGAAAACAGTTCCGTGCTCTACCACAACATGGGAGAGACCTGGCTGGAAAAAGGCCACCTGGCCGAAGCTGAAGAATGCTACGACAAGGCGCTCCGCTATGGCCAGGAGGCTCAGGACTCCCTGATGATTGCCAACGCCAAAGCCGGACTGGGGGCTCTCTGTCTGGAGCAAGGCAAAACCGGCAAAGCTCTGCAATATCTGCAAGAGGCCGATGTCTACTTCTCCACCCATGACGACCAGGAGTACCGCAGCCGTCTTTACACACTGGACCTTACCGGCAAGGTACTGGCCGCCCAAAAACGCCAAATCCGGGCCATCGCAACCGGAGCCATTCTTCTTTCACTGGCCCTGATAGCTCTAGTTGTGGTTCTGCTGCGCACCCGGCGCCTCCGCAAAGAGAATGAAGCGGCCAACGAAGTCATCGGCCAGGCCCTGGAGAACGGATCGGCCCGCATTGACCTGGAGGAAAACGGGCAGCTGACCGACCGTGAAAAGGAGATTCTGCCCCTTTTGGCCGCCGGCCTCACCAGTCCTCAGATTGCGGATAAGCTGTACCTGTCTCTGCCCACCATCAAGTGGTACCGCCGGCGTCTCCTGGAGCGCTTCGACGCCAAAAACACCGCCGGAATGATCTCCAAAGCCCGCGAACAGGGCGTGCTGTAGACTTAGAACTCTTTGTTTTGGAGTAATACCGCCTTAAGCACTGAGACATCGGCCTGGACGATGCGGGCCAATTGCTTAACAGAGAGCGTCATGCGCTCATTCCAGTATTGCAGGGCCAAGGTGAGTTTATTTGCTTCGGACAGCATTGCAACGGACTTGCCGAACAGCCGGAGGCTGTCTTTATCAGCCTTTTCCTTCATAGCCGACTCATCTGCCTGCTCCAGAAAGCGGCGCTTATCGGCTACTTCCATTTCTTGCAAGTCCTTTTTCTTGACACTCAAATAGGCGATGAATTGCCGAATGGAGGTAAATACATCGCTGTATATAAACTCTTTATCTATATAACTTCCTGGAATAAGCATGCCCTTGCCGTCATATTCCCATTCTTCCGGTAACTTAATCCGGGTATGGAATAGTCGGCATTGCTCACGATAAGACAGGTCACCTACCTTGTGTCTAAAGAGTGCGTTCTCATTTTGCTGGAAAAAGATTCGGCCTGGCCCCCAGGGATAGTTCTCAGGCAATAAAGAATAGCCTGCCTCCGTACAGTTGCGGAATACATAGATGATCTTTCGCTTCAACTCATCATCATCCAGAATGGGGTCGGCTCGGATACTGATTGTATCTTTCACGGATTCCGGTCTTCCAATTCTCCTGAAATATCTTACAATCAACCGTTTAAGTTCATGCAGGTATTTGTCTATATTTTCTGGAGCGCCCCGGACAATTACGTGGAAGTGGGTGCGCATTACTTCCAGAATAATAACTTTGAGATTACAAGATAAAGCCGAAATGATTATTCTATTCATCATGAAAACGCGGTCCTCTTCTGTCTCATATAAAGAATAAACCAGCGTTCCGTCCGAATATACATGATAACAATCCTTGATAGGTTTTGGAATCCATTGATTATCCATAATCGTTTTTTGTGACAAAGGTCACAATAGTTATCCGTGTTATCAAAAATAACACGGATAATATACAAAAAAACCATTCTAAGGCCCTACAAGCTGGTTAAGTATGCTGTTTCTGAAAGAAAAACGCATCAAAAAACTTTTTCGTGGGTAGTGGAGTTACTTAAAGAGAAGCCAGCTCTAAAGCACATTATTGGGCTCCCAGCGCTTAAACTGTGCTTTAGACCGGGGCCGAACTATAGGCTAAAGCACACTTTGGCCCGTAGAATGGCGAAAGTGTGCTTTAGAACTTGCCGGACAGGAGAGTTTACTCCAGCGCGGCGGGATAGTTGTAACGGATGTGGACGCCGTAGTCGAAGAGGTCCCGGTTGAGACCGTTGGCGTTGTCCGGAACACCTTCCCGCTTGCCTGCAAGGACTTCTTCCGACATCTTCTTTTCGTCCAGGACCCGCTGGAGGGTTTCCGGATTGTCCCCGTGATAGTGGCCCGGATACAGTTTCTCGATGCCGTTTTTCTGCATATACTCCGCAGTACGGGTGCAGGTATTGATGAGGGTCTTGAACGTACCCGCGAACAGCAGCAGGTTGGTGGAACCGAAGGCGTCTCCGCTGAATCCGTAATGATGGTCCTTGTCAAAGAAGGTGACGGATCCCAAGGTGTGGCCCGGGGTATGGAGTACTTCTATCTTACGGCCGCCCAGGTCGATGACCTGGCCGTCCTCCAGGAGGTTGATCTTTCCCTTGTAGGGATTCCTGCCACCGGCGATCATACCCGTATCGGCCGGATGGATCCAGACTTCCGGGAAACATACGGCTCCGCCCACGTGGTCTCCGTGTCCGTGGGTTACGGCCAGCATCACGGGCTTGTCCGTAAGGGCAGCTACGGCCTTGTCCAGATGCGGTACGCTGGTTCCGGCATCAATGACCAGAGCACGGTCTTCCCCCTCTATCACATAGATGGATTCGTTGTACACCAGGTGGCCGTTGCCTTCCCAGGTGTGCTCGTCAATCTGGCGGAAAACGACGTCGGCATCCCGGTACACCAGTTTCTCGGCGTAATGGGCACGGTATTGGGCGGCCTGTTCCGCACTCCAGGTTACGATGGCCTGGCCATGGCGGAAATAGGTATCCAGTCCGGGACGGCCCAGGTTGGAGGGCTCCGTGGCTGCCGTTCCGGCCTCAATCTCGTTCACAACCGCCTGCATGTCATTGATATACTGCATACCCAATTCCTTGCCTTTGGGAAGGTCCAGCCAGTCCTTCTGCCAATAGTGGCCGCCGTATACCTTGAGTCTCTTCTGGTCCACGCCGCGCTCCTGCAGCATTTCAATCAGATGCGGAACGGCGGAAACGTAGCTGTAGAAGCCGTCTTCGTTGAAGATCCATACCCCGTGACCGGAGCCGATGGCATCTCCCGTGAACAGCAGGTCCTGTCCCTTAAGCAGATACACCATGGAACCCGCCGTATGGCCGGGAACGGCGATGGCTTCCACCTCCATGCCGCCCAGGTCGAAGACTTCTCCCTCGCCGAAGAAGGAGCGCCGGTCCTCCGGGAAAAGATTGGCCAGGCGCCGGAAATCCCCCTGCGGCAATGCAAAACGTACCTGCGGATTGTCCACGAAGGCGTGAATCATTCCCGTATGATCCCCGTGGTTATGGGTAAAAGTAATGGTGAGCGGCTTATCCCCGATGCGCTCTGCCACAAGGCCCTGCAAAGATTCCGCGGCATTGTCGGCCCACTGGATGGGATTGGAAAGATCGATGATGAGGGCTTCTTTCTCACCAACCAGCAGATAGATGTCCGAGCAGTTGTTAAAGTGCGTGAGCGTGCCCTCGGCATCAAAGGCCTCGCCCGCCGGATTGGCGGTGTTGTAATCCTGGATGTGATACACGTTTTGGCCGATGACGGAGACAGTGTAAGGACCCACTTCCACATCTTTGGGCTGGCCGCAGGCCATCAACAGAACGGCGGCAGAGACGGCGCTCAGGAAAATACTTGCTTTCATAAAAGGCTTTGGTTATTGTTAAAGGCAAATATACGAAAAAACTGAGGAATCAAGCTTTTTTTCGTACCTTTAAGGCATGAAAGCGACAAGACTCATTCTGGCGTTCCTGCTGCTGGGTGCGGCGGGTGCCGGCTCCCAGGCGCAAAACCGCCTTCCCATAGCCAGCAAATGGCTCAACAGCAACGAGGTAGCCTTCACATACGACGGTTCCTATACGGATGCCTTCAAGGTCAATACCAAGAATAACAGATGGCAGGTTACCCAGGGTATCCAGGCGCCGGAAAAATATGCCGATTTCCCCCTCCATCCGGAGGGAGCCGTCAACCTTACCTTCAGCCCGGATTCCACCCTCCTGGCCTTCACCCGCGCCAACGACCTGTGGGTGGTGGACATTGCCAGCGGAGCGGAGAAACGGCTCACCTTCGACGGCACGGAGACCGTCATGAACGGCTATGCCAGCTGGGTGTATTACGAAGAGATCTTCGGCCGGCCCTCCCGTTACCGGGCTTTCTGGTGGAGTCCGGACAGCAAGACCCTGGCGTTCTACCGCTTCGACGACACGGAAGTCCCCATGTTCCCCATCTATTCGCCTTTCGGCCAGGACGGTACGCTCCGCCGTACGCATTATCCCAAGGCCGGGGAACGCAATCCGGAGGTCCGCATTGGCTTTGCTACCGTGGCCGACGGCAAGATTGTCTGGGCCGATTTTGACGAAAAGGAAGACCAGTACTTCGGTACGCCGTTCTGGGGCGCCGACAGCAAGGCCTTCTTCGTAGGGCACGAACCCCGTATCCAGAATACCCTGGACCTGTATGCGGTAAATCCAAAGGATGGCAGCAAGAAAGCCATCTATCATGAGGAAGTGCCCACCTGGCTGGACTGGATAGACGGTATGCTTTTCAGCGACAAGGGTTTATACATGGTCCGCAGCTTCGAGACCGGCTGGCAGCAAATCTACTTCCTGAGCTATGACGGAAGCCAGCTCAAGCGACTCACCGACGGTCCCAACTGGCGGGTGAACCTGGTGCGGGCCGATGCCGACGGTACCGTCTATTTCACCGCCGAAAGGGATTCCCACGTGCGGAGCGCGCTGTATAAGGTTTCGCCCAAGGGCGTCATTTCGGCCCTCACGGACCCGGCGATGAACGTACAGGGGGTTTCCTTCGCCCCGGACGGGCGGCATTTCGTAGCCACCACTTCCAACCTGCAGACCCCGCCCCGGATGGCCGTGTATGATACCCGCAAGCCGGGCAATTCCTATACGGTGGCATCGGCCCCACGTCCGGAAGGCACTGTGGGTGAGCTGGTTTCCATTACGGTGGACGGTCTGGAGCTACCGGGGGTAATCTACTATCCCAAAGGTTTCAACCCGGAAAAGCAATACCCGGTGCACGTGGACATCTACGGTGGTCCGGATACCCCGCAGGTGTTTGACCGCTGGGTAGCGCCTGCCCGCTATGCCTGGTACGGAGAAAACGGCATCATCGAACTCATCGCGGACTGCCGCGCCGCCGGCCACAACGGCCGTGCCGGCACGGACGCCATCTACAAGCATCTGGGCACCGTGGAGGTGGACGACTTTGTGGAATGGGCCAAATGGCTGCAGAGTCTCCCTTATGTGAAGGGTGACAAAATCGGCGTGGAAGGCTTCAGCTTCGGCGGCACCATGACCACCCTCCTGGTGGCAACGGCTCCGGACTATTATCATTACGGTATTGCAGGCGGCGGCGTTTACGACTGGGCCCTGTACGACACCCATTACACGGAACGCTTCATGTCCACGCCCCAGGACAATCCGGACGGCTACAAAAGTACGGCCGTAGTGGGCCGGGTGGGCAATTATCCCGCCAAGGTGGGCAAGAGCGATGGTTCCGTGATGCTAAAGATTACCCACGGCACCGGCGACGACAACGTGCACTTCCAAAACACCCTGCAGCTCATAGATGCCCTGCACAGGGAAGGGGCCGATTTCGACTTCATGATCTACCCGGACGGCATGCACGGCTACCGCGGCTACCAGGGCGCCCATTTCCAGCTGGACAATTACGCCTTCTGGCTCAAGTATTTGAAGGGAGAATAGTCTCTACCCGAACAGGGCGTCCGGGAAATTGACCAGATAGACCTTGTCCACCGCCCTGGTGAGGGCGGTGTATAGCCATTTGAGGTCATCGGCCACCAGGAAGTCCTGCCAGAAGGGATTGTCCACGAAGACGCAGCTCCACTGGCCGCCCTGGGCCTTGTGGCAGGTGATGGCTTCGGCATACTTCAGCTGAAGGGCGTTATAGAAGTGGTCCTCCCGGACAGCGTCGTAACGCTTCTTCTTTCCCCGGATGTGGGAATAGTCCTCATTTACGCCCAGATAAAGCTGGTTGGACTGTTCGTAGGTAAGGGAGGGTGACTCGGAAGAAAGGGTGTCCAGGATTACTTTGGCGTCAATCTCCTGGCCGCCATAGTCCGGCAGGGACAGGGTGGCCTGGGCAAAGTGGAAACCGTAACGCTCCTCATAGCCGCGGATGCGGACCAGACGGGCGATATCTCCGTTGGCAATATAATCCGTCCCTTCCAGTCCCTCACAGAACTGGTAGCAGTTCTTCACTATCATGAGTTTATCTCCGCGCACCAGCTGTTCCTCCCGGAACTGTACCTGGGCGCGGATGCCGGCATTATAGCGGTTGGCCCTCTTGTTGGAGCGGCACAGGACTATGGTCTCATCTTCCCCATAACGCCCATAGGCATCGGAGAGCGCCTCCAGTAAATCGGCCCCGCCAAGGAGCTCCACGTCCGGGAAATCCTTCCGAAGTCCCAGTTCCCCCAGGCCGATTCCGTCCTCCACGGAATCCAGCATTTCCCTCAGGTGGGTGGCGTTTTCCAGGATACCGGAGCCCTGGGCCTGGCGCACGACGGTGCGGAGCTCCGCAAAGCACACTCCCCCGAAGCGGGCCATATAGTCCGGACTCAGCGCGGGGGAAACGTCCAGTCCCACGGGAGGCAGCTGGGCCGCGTCGCCCACCAGGATCAGGCGGCAGTCGTCCCCGGAACGGACAAAGCTCACCAGATCTTCCAGCAGGTTTCCCGAGCCGAATTCGGCCGTACTCTTCCTCTCCCCCGCCTCGATGCCGATGAGGGACACCTCGTCCACGATATACAGCGTCCCATGCGCCTTGTTGGGGCTGAGGGAAAACTGGCCGAAGCCGTCATCGCCGTGGGATTTCTGGCGGTAGATATGCTTGTGGATGGTATATGCGGGCTTGCCGGCATACTTGGAAAGGACTTTGGCCGACCGGCCGGTGGGGGCCAGCAGGACACAGGGGACTTCCAGTTCCGCCATGGCTCCGATAACCGCCGACAGCGCCGTAGTCTTACCCGTTCCGGCATAACCATTCACCACCAGGATGTCTCCGTCATCGGTAGTAAAGAAACCGGCCACCTGATGGAGCAGGCGGGTCTGACAGGTAGTGGGTTCATACGGGAAACGCCGGAGGAAGGCGTTGTACAAAAAGGCGCTGCGGTCCATTACTTCCGGTGGAAAATGCTATAGAAAACCGCAAATACGGGATAGATTTCCACACGGCCCAGGAACATATCGGCCGAAAAAATGAATTTCAGGGCCGTGGGCTCCGCGTTGTAATTGTCCATGGCGCCGATGGTTCCGATGGACGGTCCCACATTGGCCAGCGAGGCCAGCGTACCGGTGAGGGCATGTCCGTTGGGATCTCCCAGCACCATGCAAAGGATGGTGGAAATGCCGATGAGCAGGAAGAAAAGGGAGATGTACAGCACGTGGGGATAGATTTCCTCGTCCCGGAGCACGCGCCGCCCCATCCGCACCTCGAAGATGGCCGACGGATACAGGGCCTTCTGGATCTGCATGTGGATGGCCTTGAACAGTACCAGCACACGGTCCACCTTGAGACCGCCCGTAGGGGAACCGGCACAGCCGCAGATAAGGCTCACCACCACCAGCATGAAACTGGGCAGGATGGGCCATGTACTGTTGTCACTGAGGCCGAATCCCGTGGAGGAGGCATAGCTCACCACGTGGAAGGTTCCGTCCAGGAAGGCCTGTCCCCAACCCTCATCCACGGACTGCAGTTTAAGGGAAAGGGAGGTGATGAGGGATATGACCGCCAGGCCCACCACATAGAAACGGAGGATATTGTTTTTCAAGGGCCGGAGCGTACGGTTCACCAGGGCGATGAAAACCAGGCCGTAGTGGATGGAAGCCAGGAACATGAATACGATGGTGACCACCGAGATGAGCGGAGACCCGAATGAGCCGATGGACAGGTTCCTGCTGGAGAATCCGCCGGCGGCACAGATGCTGAAGGCATGGCAGATGGCATCGAAGACCGGCATGCCGCAAATCCAGTAAATGAGGAAAGACGCCGCACAGAGGCCCAGATACACATAGGCGAAGATGAACACCGTCCGGTTGGCCCGGCTGCGGTAGTCGTCCCGGGAAAGGGAGGACAGTTCCATATTGGTGAGCCTCAGGCGTACAGGCGAAGAGTTGGGAATGATCAGCAGCAGGAAGACCACGACACCCAAACCGCCGATAAAGTGTGTCGAAGCCCGCCAGAAGACCAGGCTCCGCGGCAGGCCCTCAATATCCTCCAGGATGGTAGCGCCCGTGGTAGTGAAACCGGAAACGCTTTCGAACCAAGCATTTACCACCGTAAAAGGCCCACCCCACAGGGCATAGGGCAGGGCCCCGAAAATGAAGGACAGCAGCCACGACAGGAAAATGATCATGTAGCCGTCCTTGAGGGTAATCTGTTCTGTCTTGCGGACGAAGATGAAGGGGAAGACGCCCACGATGAAGGTGATGGAGAAACTGATCAGCAGGGGTGTGAGGGCGCTGTCCCCTCCGTCCAGCAGCGACATCAGCACCGACAGCAGCATGAACAGGGCACTCACCAGCAGTGCCAAGCCAACGTTTCTGGATATGACCTTCAGGTTCATAATTCCCTATTTCTCCGAATCCTGGTTGAATTCCCGGAGTGCCGTATTGCCCCGTTCCCGGAGTTCGGCCAGACGGCGGCGGGTCTGGCGGCTCTCTTCCGTGAGTTCGGCGATTTCCGAATTCAGGTCGGCCAGCTGGTCGCTTCCCTTCAAGGTGTAGCTGTATTTATGCTTGTAACGCCGGTAATTCCGAAGCCCCTCCAACATCTTGTATATAGGATTCACATAATCCGAAAGGATGAAGAACATGAGGAGGAACACCAGGATGATACCCACCAGCACGGCCACGAAACTGGGTATGATGCTCCGGTACAGGCCGCGGTCAAAGTCTTCTGAATTCTGCTGGAGCTCCTGGTACATCTCCCCGCTGAGGGTGTCCAGATAGCCTCTCATACGCCCGAAGAGGGGCTGCAGGCGCTCGAAATACCAGTCCCGCGTGTCGATGAAAGTGGACTGGAGGACATCCACCAGTTCCGTGGAGGCCAGCATATAGGCCGAATAGGCATAAAGCACCGAATCGGCCATGGGGGCGGCGCTGATGCCCACGGAGGAGGACTTGAGCGAGTCGCACTTGGACAGGAAGGAAGCCCTGTCAAACTCCGGCAGCTCCGACACCGACTCATCCCCTATCACGGCCAGTACCTTCATATTGTACGAATCCGCGGCATCCAGGAGCTCCTGGGCGATGTGGATGTTGCGGATATCTTCGGCAATAAGGGTGGATACATAGTTGGACATGCGGCGGTATTCCAGCATGGAGATGATGCTGGAAAGGAGCAGGACGATGGCGATGGCGCTCAGCGAAAGCGTCATTTTCATCCTAAGGGAAAGGCGGAACCCGCTCCACCAGTTTTTTAACCTTGTCAACATAGTTGCAAAGATACGAATTTTTCAGATATAGTAAATCTATTAAATTTTTATAAAACCCCTGAGGAATATTGCAAAAAATTTATTAAATTTGCATACTTAAACTTAAGAAACATGAGAGAGACGTTCCTTGAGAAGAAAGATAATAAGAATTCGCTTCTCAAAAAAACCATCCTATACCTCAGCATCGAGGAGGGCGAACACAGCATCGCCGCCCTTAGCGATGCCATCGGCGCATCGGTTCCCACCGCCACCAAGCTCATCGGAGAACTCATCGACGAGGGCTTCATGGTGGACATGGGTAAATCCGGCACTTCCGGCGGACGCCGCCCTTCCATCTACGGACTCAATCCGGAGGCGGGCTATTTCATCGGCGTGGACATCCGGAACTCCCATGCCACCATCGCCGTCACGGACTTCAAGGGGAACCTGCTCTCCTTCAAGGACGACATCCCCTTCCAGATGGAAAGGAACGAGGAAGCCGTGCACCGCATCGCGGCCATGCTCCGCGCCTTCTTCCGCGAAGAGAACATCGAGTGGAACAAGGTGATGGGCCTGGGTATCAGCATCCCGGGCCGCGTGAACCCTGTTACCGGCTATAGCAACAGCTATTCCTTCGACGAGCGCCGCACCATCGGCAGCATCCTGGAAGACGAACTGGGCATCCATGTGGTGCTGGAGAACGACTCCCGGGCCATGACTTACGGTGAATACCTGGGCGGCGTGGGCAAGGAGAAGAATGTGCTGTTCGTGAACGTAAGCTGGGGCCTCGGCATGGGTATGGTACTGGGCGGAAAACTGTATTACGGAACCTCCGGGTACAGCGGTGAGTTCGGCCACTTCCCCCTGCTGGACAACGGCCAGATGTGCCGGTGCGGAAAGATCGGCTGCCTGGAGACCGGTGCCTCCGGATCGGCCCTGGTGCGCATGATAGGAGAGAAACTCAAGGCCGGACGGGCCTCCTCCCTGGCCGGGAAATACCGGGCCGAAGGACGGGTGAACCTGAACGATATCTTTGACGCCATCCGCAGCGAAGATATCCTGGCCATCGAGATGGTGGAGAAAGTGGGCACCAACCTGGGCAAGGGTCTGGCAGGCCTCATCAACATCTTCAATCCGGAGCTGGTGGTGATTGGCGGAAAGCTGGCCGTGGCCGCCGGCGACTATCTCATGCTGCCCATCCGCACTGCCGTCAAACGGCATGTGCTCAACATTGCCAACCAGGACACCACCATCCGGATCACAGACCTCAAACGTACCGCAGCCCCCATCGGCGCAGCCCTGCTGGTGAGGAGCCGTATTCTTGGAATCCTATAAACTATGCCTAAAATTTCGCGTCGCGGCACAGAAATGCCGTCGTCCCCCATCCGTAAACTGGCCCCGCTGGCCAATGCAGCCAAGGCGCAGGGCGTGAAAGTGTATCACCTGAACATCGGCCAGCCGGATCTGCCCACGCCCCGCAAGGGCCTGGATGCACTGAAACATGTCACCCGCACAACCTTGGAGTACAGCCCTTCGGAAGGTTATCCGGGGCTTAGGGAAAAGCTCTGCGGCTATTATGAAAAGTTTGGCATAAAGCTTTCTCCGGAAGAGATTATCGTTACCACAGGCGGCTCGGAGGCCATCCTGCTCTCCTTCATGGCCTGTCTGGATCCGGGTGACGAGATTATCATGGTGGAGCCCGGCTATGCCAATTATATCTCCTTTGCCAAAACAGCCGGCATCCGGGTGAGAACCGTAACTTCCACCATTGAGAACGGCTTTGCGCTGCCGCCGGTGGAAGCCTTCGAAGAGGTGATCACCCCTGCCACGCGCGCCATCCTGCTTTGCAATCCCTCCAACCCCACAGGATATGTCTATACGGCGGAAGAACTCCTGAAGATCAAGGAGATAGTCCTTCGGCACGACTTATACCTGTTCTCGGACGAAGTGTACCGGGAGTTCATCTACAATGGAGAGCCCTATAAGAGCGCCCTCACGCTGGGGATGGACGAAAATGTGGTCATGATTGACTCCGTGAGCAAGCGCTACTCCGAGTGCGGTATCCGTATCGGCATGGTGGTTACCCGCAACAAGAAGGTGCACGACACGGTGATGAAATTCTGCCAGGCCCGCCTGAGTCCGCCCCTGCTGGGCCAGATTGTAGCCGAGGCCTCCATTGAAGGCGTAGAAGACTATTTGAAGGAGTGCCATGCAGAGTACAAAGCCCGCCGGGATTTCTTCATCGAAGGCCTGAACCGGATTCCGGGCGTGGTATCCCCCATGCCGCAGGGCGCCTTCTACACGGTGGCTTCCCTCCCCGTGGAAGATGCGGAGGATTTCTGCCGATGGCTGCTTACAGACTTCCGCCTGGACGGAGAAACGGTGATGATGGCCCCCGCCGCCGGATTCTATAGCAACCCGGCTTTGGGACGGAACCAGGTCCGCATGGCCTATGTACTTAAGATTGAAGACTTGAAACGCTGTCTCCTGCTGCTGGAAGCAGCGCTGGAAGAATACGCAAAAAAGGGTTGACCGCTGCGGTCAACCCTTTTATTTTACCCCAGACGGGCAATCAGCTCATTGCCCAGGGCTTCCTTCACTTTTATGTGTTCCAGCACGGCTGTCACAAAGGAATTGGACTCGAAGTCTCCCCGGACCTCCGAGAAGTCATGCTCCTTGTCCTCCTTGTTGCCATCGGCACCAAAACCGGTCATGGCCGCCAGATTGAATTCCTTGCGGGCATCCTCGTACAGGTCCCTGTCCAGGCCGATAACCGCCGTCTTCCACTGCTCTACGATATCCTTCACCTGCTCCCTGGTGATACTCTCCAGCGGATAGCCGAAGAACTCTCCAAACTTGTCATAGGCCCAGGTCCACTCGTACTCATAATAATGCGCATGCATCTGGTGGAAGGCATCCGAGATGCCCTGCAGGTCCATCTTCCCGTCCTTTACCTGCTCCAGAAGCTCGTCCACGGCAGACTTGGGAGCGATGAGACCGCTGATATCCACCCAAAGGCCGCTTCCCACGGGAGTGGACGGTTTCAGGAGGGCGCGGATCTGCTGGTCCGAGGCACCCTGGGGCATATCCTTGAGCCGCGTGATGATGGAGTTGCCCAGGAACTTGGTGATGGCCGTCCGGTAATAGCGGATACCGTTCTTGAGCGAACTGTTGCGGATCTTGGTGCTGTGATAGGAGTAGATGTCCGACAGTTCACCGGAAGAATACTGGAGGTTCTGCAGCAACTTGAT
>JAEEQF010000076.1 GCA_016285175.1 Bacteroidales bacterium | reverse complement strand
CGTCGGGAAGGTAATAGGCGGGGATGCGCTGGCCCCACCAGAGCTGGCGGGAGATGCACCAGTCGCGGGCGTTTTCCATCCAGTGGCGGTACGAATTCACATACTTCTCCGGGATGAACTTGGTGCGGCCGCTCTCCACGGTCTCCAGGGCCACCTGGGCCAGCTGGTCCATCTTGAGGAACCACTGGGCCGACAGCTTGGGCTCGATGACGGCATCCGTGCGCTCGCTGTAACCCACGGGAGAGGTGTAATCTTCCACCTTGAGCAGGTTGCCGGCTTCTTCCAGCATCTTCACAATCTTCTTTCGGGCCACGAAGCGGTCCTCGCCCACCAGGATCTGTGCCTTCTCGTTCAGCTTGCCGTGGTCGTCGATGATTTCCAGCACGGGCAGGTTGTGCCGCAGGCCGATCTCATAGTCGTGCACGTCGTGCGCAGGCGTAACCTTGAGGCAGCCGGTTCCAAAGTCCATCTCCACGTAATCGTCCTCAATCACAGGGATTTCCCTGTTGATAAGCGGAATAAGCACCTTCTTGCCCTTGAGCCAGAAGTGGCGTTCATCCTTGGGGTTTACGCAGATGGCGGCATCGGCCATGATGGTTTCCGGCCGGGTGGTGGCAATTACCAGGTACTTGTCCGTGGGCTTGCCATTGCCGTCGGAGATAAAGTATTTCAGGTGATAGAAGTGGCTCTGGGTGTCCTTGTGGATAACTTCGTCGTCACTCACGGCGGTGAGGGCTTCCGGATCCCAGTTCACCATGCGCACGCCCTTGTAAATCCATCCTTTCTTGTAGAAATAGACGAACGTATTGATAACCGCCTCGCTCAGAGCCGGTTCCATGGTAAAGCGGGTGCGGTCCCAGTCGCAGGAGCAGCCCAGCTTGCGAAGCTGCTGCAGGATAATGCCGCCGTGCTCTTCCTTCCACTCCCAGGCGTGCTTAAGGAATTCTTCCCGGCCGATTTCCTCCTTGGAGATGCCCATGGCCTTGAGCTTGGCCACCACCTTGCTTTCCGTGGCGATGGAGGCATGGTCCGTTCCCGGCACCCAGCAGGCGTTCTTCCCGTCCATGCGGGCTTTGCGGATGAGCACGTCGTTCAACGTGTTGTTGAGGACATGGCCCATATGGAGGATGCCCGTAACGTTGGGCGGCGGGATCACTATGGTATAGGGTTCCTTTTCGTTGGGTTCGCTGTGGAAGCATTTATGGTCCAGCCAATAGGCATACCACTTGTCTTCCACTTCCTTAGCACTGTACTTGGCGGCTAACTCTTTCATATATATGTCTGGTCTTTTCTTAAAACTTACAAATTTACTTCTTTTTTACCACACTTGCAAAGGGCTTTTTTGCCGAACGCCTGCGGGGAAGGGGCTTCGGACGGTACGCTCCTGCGGAGCTATCCCTCCCACGCGTCTGCGGCGTACGCCGCATCCGGTGGGCCCCTCCCGTTCACTTTTAGATTTGCACTATCGTTCTGGTAGAACACATACAACGGTGGCGCGAACTGTTCCCGTTCATAGATTTCATATCTAAGACTTCGTATAAGGCTCCACCGTTTTGACATAGAGAGGGTGTCCTTGGCTCCTTGATAGACCCTGTGTCTATATTATGGTTTAGGCATTCTCTTTTTGAAAGAACTATCTTCAACGCGATATGGTTAACTTTGGGAGATGATTAACAAAGGGTTAACCAGGGAGAGGACGTTAACTTATCCTAACTTAGACATGGAGGTCTTTCTTGAGTAATCGACTCCTCTCCCCGTACCGCATTGAAGTGACCAATTAGAATAATAGACCACAAGTGTGTCTGATAAAAGTTTCAGTCGGTGGTTCAATACGGCGGTTAACCACAAAAGCACACACAAATATATGCATTATTCTCATTACATTGGAGTTGACATCTCCAAAAACACACTCGATGCGGCCATCTATGCCGCCGAGATGCGGCGGTCAGATACCAAGCACCTGACCAATGACAAGGCCGGCCTTAAGGAACTTGTCACCTGGGCAAAGGCCGCCGGAGCCAAAACGAAGGGCATGCTCATCTGTGCCGAACACACCGGCGTATATAGCAACGAACTTCAGTTGTTCTGCGAAAAGAAGGGCATCGCTCTTTGCCTGGAAGGCCCACTTCAGATTAAGCGTTCTATGGGCTTGGTCAGAGGAAAGGATGACCAGATTGATGCCATCCGCATTGCTCAATACGCGTATGAGCACAAGGACAAACTCAAGTTGTTCCACCGTCCATCCGGCAACATCATTACCCTTGCCAATCTACTTAGGGAAAGACGTTTGTATGTACGCCAGAAGGCCACTCTGATGGCGCAGCAGGCAGAGATTGGATCCTACGAGTGCGCGACAAGTCGTAACCGCAGGGAGAGTTTGATTGATAGACATGCGGCTGCCGTCAAGTCCGTGGAGAAGCAGATGATGGAGATTATCAAGGGTGACAAAGCCCTTAAGAAAACGTATGATCTTATATCGAGTGTGGTGGGCATTGGCCCCATCACGGCCATTGACACCATCGTTTATACCAACAACTTCCAGAACTTTGAGACTCCGCGACAGTATGCCAGCTATATAGGGGTCGCTCCTTTTGACCACACATCCGGCACCAGCGTCAACGGCCGTACCCGCGTCTCACAGTTTTGTCGTAAACAACAGAAAGTTTCCATTACCATGGCCGCACGTTCGGCAATCGTCAATGACCCCTGGATGAAGAACTACTATCATAGGAAGATGAAGGAGAAGGGAGATCAGCGTAATCAGCACGGCGTTGTACTCAATGCGGTCAAGTTCAAACTCGTTCTCCGAATGTTCTCAGTTGTCAAGTCCGGAACGCCTTACAAGGTAATGAAGTATTGATATACAATCGGTTGAACTATCATAATACTTTTTTCTTAGTGCCAGATTGTACCCCGAGTGGTTGCAAGTTAGATATTTAGACTACGTGTCTGCTGAAAGTTATAGAAAAGCTCAATTCCGCGTCCAATCCGGTCGATAGTCCGCCATCTACATACACAAACGACGTATGGAATGCCTGTCATTCTCATACGGTCTCACTATATCTCCTAACCAGGGGTGGTCGCGCGGCCAGGGGCAGGACGCCTCTATGAGCGTAATAAATATCTACAAACTACCCCGGTGAATCGAAAGGAACACTTTTTCTTCACTTTTTTCAAAAAAGACTTGGAAAAGTCTTAGAATACGAAGCCACGGGCGGCTACGCCGTCCGAAGCCCCTTCCCCATCCGGCTATTGTTCGGCAAGCCTCCTTTATTTAAATGTACTTAGCCAGAGGCGTATGGAAACTGGATTCAGACAGACAGGATTTCCTGGGAGTCAATGATATAGGTGCCGGGCTGTCCGGCTACCGCGAGCCGGATCATGGCTGCCGCCACGTCCTCTGTCGGCATCGGTTTCCAGGAACGCAGGAGACCGATGGCATTGAGCCCCTTCAGGATGGCCACTCCGGCTTTTTCACCAAAGCGGTCACTCCCCTTCCGGATCAGGGACGGCGGCCGGAGGATGAAGCAGCCGGGGAAGCCCAGTTTGGCCACATCCTCGTCCAGCTGTCCTTTCATCCTGGAGTAGAAGATTTTGGATTTTGCATCGGCCCCTACAGAAGAAACAAGAACCAGCTTCTTAACGCCGTTTGCCCTGGCGGCCTTGGCGGCCTCGAGCTGATAGGTGTAGTCTACCTTCCACTGGGCCTCCTGGCTGCCTGCAGCCTTGATGGTGGTGCCCAGGCAGGAAAAGAGAACATCGCCTGTCAGAAGCCCGGCCCAGGTCTCAGGATGCTGGAAATCTACCAAATGCGATACCAATTTGGCCGATGTGACCTTCACCTCACGACGTACAAATACATCAACGCGCTCAAAGACATCAGCCTTAAGCAGCTGCTCCACGAGGTCTTTTCCCACAGCTCCCGTGGCGCCTAATACAAGGGCTTTCATCTGCCTGTTTCTGTAAAAGATGGCTACTCCGTCAGGGATTCTATCAGGGATTCCAGTCCGGAAGAGAGGCCCTTCAAAAAGGACTCTAATTCGCCAAAGGCATCGTTGAACTCGTCTATGGCCGATTTGATACCGGATTTGAGGACCAGTCCGCGATAGCGTCCTATGCTGTTGTCTATGCTCTTGCGATCTTCCTTTGAGAGACGGTCGTGCTGTTTCTCATAGGCCTTCATCAGTTTCTCAAACTTTTCGCTGGCGCGGTTCCAATCCTCTTCTGAATAGTTGTCGGCATTTTTCTCCACCTGGTTAACGAAGCTCTCGAAGCGTTTCGGCAGGCTGCCCACACAGGAATAAACAAAGAGAAGGAGTACCAGCGAAGCGAGGACTAACAGTAATTTGCTTTTCATAAGGCAATGACGTTTATTATGTTATCTGATTCGTTATTCAACTCTCAAAGGTAGTGGTATTCTGGAATAAAACAAAACTTCCCGCGTAAAGCCCCCACTATTCGATATGTACAGGCAAACTGGCCTATATGGCAGATTTCGCGTACATACCTCCGTGAAAAAGGAGCAGAACGCCCTATTGACTGATGTATGTGCATTTGCAAAAGGCTTAGGGGCCGTTTTTGTGTACATACCGGGTATGTACATGCCTCAGACGAAGTTCGTGTAATACTGGCGACCTCGGAGCGCTACTTCCTTGCAACTGGCAAAAAGTCGCAGCGACTCGCAGCGAGTAGCATGCAACTAAGCGAAAGTGGCAGCAACTTACCGAAACTTCGGAAAAGTTGCTGCCACTTGCACATAACTCCGTGTCACTTATATGTACTTCGTCGGATGCTTACCGCCTCCCTGGGTTAACTGGACAAAAGAACCGGGATCGGAGCCTTGCTCATCCTCCTGGCGATACTTCCGCTGCCACCTGTAAAACTGTGACGTTTCAATATGTAACTCACCCAAACGCTCTCCTATGGTAATCTTGTGTTCAGCGCAATAGGTCTGGATATCTAGGACCTGTTCTCTTGTAAGCATATCTCATGAACTTTTTGCAAATGTAGCCAGGATCTTTCCCGGCTAATAACACCCATAATTATTAACAAAGTTTTCCCCACGAACCGGCGTGGGGAAGAAAAAAATAGTGTTAACTTTGCAGAAATAATCTTCGACTATGGACAACAACAATAACCAGCCCAAACCCCAGAACCAGCTGAGCCTGGAACTGAATCCGCAGACCACCAAGGTGTCGTACTCCAACCTGGCCATCATCTCCCACTCGCGGAGCGAATTCATCATTGATTTCGCCGCCACGCTCCCGGGCCTTCCCAAGGCCCTCATCGGAGACCGCATCATCATGACCCCGGAGCACGCAAAACGCCTTATGAACGCCCTCTTCGACAACATCTCCAAGTACGAGGCGCAGAACGGTGTGATAGACCTCACCGGCGGCAAGGGCCCTCAGCCCGGCACCACCTTCAACCTCAATGACTTCGGCCCCCTGGGCGGCGGAAACAAATCGTAAGGGAGGGATCCGATGAATCTGAATGGAATCAAAGCCTTTGCCTTCGACATAGACGGAGTAGCCACGGACGGTACCCTGCTGTGCATGCCGGACGGAGACTTCCTAAGGCTGTACGACGCCAAGGACGGTTTCGCCATCCGCATGGCCTGCATGAACGGGTACCCGGTGGCCGTCATTACCGGCGGCAGCTCGGAGAGCATCCGCAAACGCATGACCGCCAGTGGGATCAAGCCGGAGGACGTGTTCCTCCACTGTCGGGACAAGATGGTGGAATTCCGCCAGTTCTGTGAGCGCTACGGCCTCTCGCCGGAAGAAGTAATGTACTTTGGCGACGATGTCCCGGACGTGGAAGTGATGCAGGCGTGCGGCTGTGCGGTGTGTCCCTCCGACGCCGTTCCCGAGGCCCAGAGGGCGGCCGATTGGATGACCGATGCCCCGGGCGGTAAAGGCTGCCTGCGGGAAGCCATCGAGAAAACCCTCAAAAAGCAGGGGAAATGGGTCTTCGACCCGGTGGTCTACAAACAAAGATTCTAGGCCGATGAAGCTGAACGGCTGGCATATCATCCTGGGCAGCAACTCCCCCAGACGGCGGGAGCTGCTAAAAGGCCTTGATATTGATTTTGAAGTAGATATAGGCAATAACTTCCAGGAAAGCTTTGGGCCGGATGTCCCCTATGACAAGGTGCCGCGCCTGATGTCGGAAGGTAAGTCGCGGGGGTTCCATCGGCCCCTTGGGGAAAAGGAAATCCTCATTACGGCGGATACCATGGTTATCCTCCCTCCCGAAGGCGGGCGGCCGGGAGAGATCCTGGGAAAACCCAGGGACCGGGAAGACGCCATCCGGATGCTCCGGGACCTCTCCGGACGGAAGCACCACGTAACCACCGCCGTCACCCTCCGGAGTGCCGCCCGTGAGGAAACCTTCGATGTTACTACCCAGGTGTGGTTCAAAGCGCTGTCAGAAGAGGAAATCACTTATTACGTAGATACTTACAAGCCCTTCGACAAAGCCGGGGCCTATGCCATCCAGGAATGGATCGGCCATGCGGGCATCACCCGCATAGAGGGTTCCTATTTCAATGTGGTGGGTTTCCCCGTCCAGCGGGTCTACGAAGCCCTGCAGCGCTTTATCGGCTGACAAACTCCACGTCAAAGTCCCGGCAGAGGTGCTGCACGGCACTGCGTCCGGAAACCGCCGCGGGCGGCAGTCCGCCGGAATAGGCGGTGCGCTGCCCGGCAAAGTACAGTCCTTTCTTGTAACGCACCGGCGCGTTGTGAAGGGCCTTTCCGGGCATCCAGTGGGTCATATAACTGCCCTCGAAGGTATCGCAATAGCGCTCGTACGTGAGCGGAGTGGCCAAATCGGTCACTTCTATATTTCCCTCAATCTCAGGAATATAGCGTTTGACCCGTTCTATGAAAGCCTGGATTACGGCTTCTTTCTTTTCCTTGTAGGTACCGTCTTCCCTGGCTGCCTTCCAGTAGCCATAGGACCAGCCGCCCAAAAGAGAAGTTATTACCGTGCACCCCTCCGGGGCATATTCCGTATTCCGGGAATAGTTGTTCACGATGAGGAAGTTGTAACTGCGGCCGGCGGCCTCCAGCGGCGGGTCGAAGATCATCTGCATGCTCCTGGGGTAGGCCTGCAGATTGGCCTTTACGCCGATACCCAGGAACATACAATGCTCTCCCAGCACTTTTTTCCGCATCTTCCTGGCCCAGCGGTCCTGCAGGGGCTCCGGGAACAGCTTGTCAATGGCCTTGCGGGCGTCCAGGGTAACAATCACGGCATCGGCCCGGAGCTCTTCCGTGGCGGTTTTCACCACATAGCTTCCATCCGGCAGTTCCCGGATTTGTTCGGCCGGGGTCCGGTAGCGGATTTCCCCGCCCAGGGAGGTGACGGTATCCGCTATATTCTGCGCCATGCGGATAGAACCGCCTTCCGGATAGCCGCTTTCCCCTTCCGCGGCAAAAGTGCTTAGGGTGTACACATAGGAAAGCGCGTTCACCTCCGGGTCGCACACGGCATAGAGGAGGTTCCGCAAACGTTTGTCCCTGACGCGGTTAAGCAGCCGGTATCCAGAGATAATCATCAGGTAGGGCGTAAGCAGGACGGCCGGCAGCATCTGCACGTATTCCCACGGGTTAAAGCGGCGGGGATACCGGCTCTTCATGCCCGGAAGGTCCTGTATGGGAGTATGGAAATGCCGGAAGCAGGATACGAAGAAACGCAGGCGTCCCACTCCGGCTCCCTTGCCCAGCTTGCTCAGGTCCCGGAAGAGCTCTATCGGCTCCCCTTTCCCGTCCATCAGGGTATAGATGGGATCTTTCACGAAGACGGGGTTGTTCTCCTGGAGCGCGCCGGTCTCCTTCCAGATTTCGTGGAGCGGGTTTTCCGGAGTCGTGCCGATGAGCCAGTGGATCCCGCCTTCCATCAGGTAGCCCTTCCTCCTCCAGCTGGTGGACACGCCGCCGGGGTTGGCCGCCTTTTCCAGCACCAGGGTCTCAAAGCCCGACCTGCGGGCATACACTGCCGATATCAAGCCGGAGATGCCGGCGCCTACTATGATAACTCTCATGCTGCAAAAATACGTTTTTTTTCGCTAATTTTGCGTTTGTGAACAGTTTTACCCAGACTATCCTTCACTGGTATGCCGAAAACGGGCGGGACCTCCCCTGGCGCCGCAGCCGGGACCCGTATGCCGTCTGGCTCAGTGAGATTATCCTGCAGCAGACCCGGATCGCCCAGGGAACGGCCTACTGGGAGCGTTTCCTGCAGCGCTTCCCCACCGTCCAGGACCTGGCATCGGCCTCCGAAGACCAGGTTCTCCGCCTCTGGGAAGGCCTGGGCTATTATTCCCGGGCCCGGAACCTGCATGCCGCCGCCCGGCAGATCGTGGCTATGGGAAGTTTTCCGGACACGCTGGAAGGCATCCGTTCGCTCAAAGGTGTTGGGGATTACACGGCCGCGGCCATCGGCTCCATCTGTTTCGGCCTTCCCGCCGCCGTGGTGGACGGCAATGTGTACCGGGTGCTGGCCCGGCATTTCGGAGTGGAAACCCCGGTGGGGACCACCGCTGCCAAAAAGGAATTCACCGCCCTGGCACAGAAGCTTTTACCGGCCGATTCCGCCGCTTTCAACCAGGGGATGATGGACTTCGGCGCCCTGGTCTGCACCCCGGCGAGTCCCTCCTGTCCGGATTGCCCCCTGCAAGCCTCCTGCAACGCCTTCCGCACCGGCCGCGTTGCCCTGCTCCCGCTCAAAAAACCGGCCTCCAAACCCGTAGAACGGCATTTTTCCTATGTCTATGTGCGTTTTCAGGGCCAGACCGCCATCCGCCGCCGCGTCCCGGGCGACATCTGGCAAGGCCTGTGGGAGCCGCTGGTCTCAGAGGCCGATACGGAGGTATGCTCCGCCTCCGCTATAAATTATGCCGATGCTGCGGCGGAGCATACCTCCGTTCCGGCATTGTTGCCGGCATCTGCCGGGTC
The DNA here is from genome assembly GCA_016285175.1 of Bacteroidales bacterium. Classification (GTDB taxonomy): domain Bacteria; phylum Bacteroidota; class Bacteroidia; order Bacteroidales; family UBA932; genus Cryptobacteroides. The sequence continues at coordinate 575 of JAEEQF010000076.1, read as the reverse complement.
GGAGCCGGATACGCCATCTGTTGGGGCTGGCGGCATCGTCATGCCCGGCCTTCCCGGGCATCTTCAGCCGCTCCGCCAGTGCGTCCGGCACCAGCTCACCCACCGCACACTCATCGTGGACTTCTACCTTTGGGAGCCATCGGCCCGCCCCGCCTTGCCGGAAGGGTATATCTGGGTCCCGGAGGCGGAGCTTGACCGCTACGCCAAGCCCCGCCTGTTCCAGCTCCTCCTTTCCGCCCTATAGGCTACTGCCAGTCACCTATCCCTATCCTTCCCAGTCTCCCCAGCTTCCCAGTCTCCCCAGCTTTCCAGCTTCTCTAGCTTCTCCAACTTAGTTTCCCCAGCCTCCGTGGCTTCCCGACTACTACTCTTCTGCTCCCCTGCACTCTTCAGTTCTCTTACTACCTCTCAAACGTCACAGGTACCCTATATGACCGTAGCAGGTCCCCAGCATAACCGTTTCAGGTCCCCGGTATGAATGCAGCAGGTCCAAAAGGAGGTGAGGTACCTGCGACGCCAGAACGCATATCTGGACGATTTCCGTCTCCGGTCCCCCTCCTCAAGTTTCACCTGCA
>JAEEQF010000075.1 GCA_016285175.1 Bacteroidales bacterium | reverse complement strand
GTTAACTTTCGTTTCGACAGGATGCGACAGAATGCGATAAAATGAGGATGGGCACCATTCGCTAAAATGGCACCCATCCGAGCTAATTCTCTGTATTTCAGTCAGTTAAGCCCTAATATTCTTCCTCATTCCACATGAAATCATCCTTGGTGGGGTAGTCCGGCCAGATGTCTTCGATGGATTCGTAGATTTCAGTATCATCGTCCAGTTCTTCCAGATTCTCGATCACCTCGTCAGGTGCGCAGGTGCGGGTTGCGTAGTCGATGAGTTCCTCTTTGGTGGCCGGCCACGGAGCGTCGTCCAGGGAGCTGGCAAGTTCGAGTGTCCAATACATAGTCTATAGTGCTCTAATTGTTAATAATCAAGGTTTTAATTTTTGGGGCTGCAAAGATAGATAAAAAAATGATATAATGGATTTTTTTCGTTAATTTTGCATACAAATTTTAATGCGGCATCGCTACAAAGAACAGACCATGGCATACAGAAAGATAGAAGAATACGACGAAAACACCACCAGGGAGCTTGCGGGGCACATCAAGGCCATCCTGGAGCTGTTGGGAGAAGACACCGGCCGGGAAGGCCTGCTAAAGACACCCGAACGGGTTGCCAAGGCCATGCAGTTCCTCACCCAGGGCTATTTCCAGGATGGAGAGGTCATAGTGAAAAGCGCCCTCTTCGAAGAGCCGTACGACCATATGGTCATCGTGAAGGACATTGAACTGTTCTCCCTGTGCGAGCATCACATGCTGCCTTTCATCGGCAAGGCGCACGTGGCGTATATTCCGGACGGTAAGATCACCGGTCTAAGCAAGGTGGCCCGCGTGGTGGAAACCTATGCCCGCCGCCTCCAGGTGCAGGAGCGCCTCACGGAGCAGATCCGGGACTGCATCCAGGAATCCCTGAAGCCGCTGGGCGTGGCCGTGGTTATCGAAGCCATGCACACCTGCATGTCCATGCGCGGGGTGCAGAAGTCCAATGCCGTCACCACCACGTCGGCCTTCTCCGGCGTCTTCCTCAAAGACGCCAGGACAAGGAACGAATTCTTGCAGCTGATTGGCCGATAAGGCTATTCCAGTCCCGGTCCCAGTTTGATGGACTTGCCGGCGGCCAAAGAGAAGTCTTTGACCCTGCCGGCATAGCGAACCGTAAACGGATGACCCAGCAGGGATTTGATTTCGCAGGAGGTCATCTTTCCATCGGCCCAGGAGATGCTTACTTCATACCCGCCCCGGGCTTTGAGGCCGCTCACCGAGCCGTCTTTCCAGCTTACGGGCAGTGCGGGAAGGATGGAAATCTCGCCTGCATGGCTCTGCAGGAGACTTTCGGCGATGGCGGCCGTGATGCCGAAGTTGATATCCGACTGGTTGGAGCCGGAGAAATGCAGGTTGTTGCCAAAACCGCTGGGGCCGAAGCGACGCCTCCCGGCAGGGGTCATGAAGATCTTCCTGAGAATCTCATCTGTCTTCTCACCGTTCTCCAGCCTGGCCCACTGGCAGATGTCTATGGCGCTGTTCCAGAAAACCGTTACCGGGCGCGGCTCCAGCCAGGTTTCTACGGCCTTGGCCAGTTCGGGCGTACCCCTTAGGGTAATGGAATTGCCCGGATAGAGGCCGAAGGTGCCGGACCAGTTGTGGTTCTCCCGGCCGCGGGTCCAATCCTCGATCCAGCCCTGGAGCATGCCGTTTTCACCAATCATGTAGGGCGGAATCTTCTCCAGGACATCGGAGAGCTTCTCGCTGAAATCACTGTCCACATCCAGTAGCCTGGCTGCTTCGATCAGGTGGGGGAAGAGGTCCCGGATGAGGGCGTTGTCCATGGTGGTGGACGGAGCGAGGAACATTTCCTCCGGATTGCCGTCAATGAAATAGCCCTGTTCGGGGGACATGGAGAAGGGGATGGTGAGGTAACCGTAGTTGGGATTCTCCTCCAGGATGTCCAGCAGGAACTCCGCAGCACCCTTCATCAGGGGATAATACTTCTTCAGGAATTCCAGGTCTTCCGTGAACAGATAGTGCTCCCATATGTGCTGGCAGAGCCATACGCCGCTCATGGGCCACATGCCGTAGCGGGCGGCATCCACGGGGGCCGTCCCTCTCCAGAGATCCGTGTTGTGGTGGGATACCCATCCGTCGGCATCGTAATAGAGCCGGGCCGTCTCGGCACCGTTTTCGGCCAGGTCCTCAATCAGGTGGAACAGGGGAGCCGTGCATTCGGAAAGGTTGGTTACCTCGGAGGGCCAGTAGTTCATTTCCGTGTTCACGTTGAGGGTGTACTTGCTGCCCCAGTTGGGTAGCAGGTCCTGGCTCCATCGGCCCTGGAGGTTGCTGGGTTCGCTGCCTTCCCGGCTGCTGGAAACCGTGATATAACGGCCGAACTGGAAGAGCTTGGCCTGCAGGTCCGTATCCGTCTCACCCTGCTTGAGGGCGGCCACCCGCACATGGGTGGGCAGGGCGTTCGCCGTCCCGTCCCCAACTCTCAGGTGCACCCGGCCCATGAGGCCGGAGAAGTCCTTCAGGTGCGTTTCCTTGAGCTGTTTGTAGCCCTTTCCCTTTACGAGGGAGAGGATCTTTTCGCAACGGGCCGACGGGTCTCCGCTGATGTCCTTGTAATTCACGAAGTTGGTGGCGATGGTGAGGACGAAGGTGACGGAATTGGCGCCTTTTACCACCAGGCTGGAATCCGTGGCCTCCAGGGTTCCCTTCTCCGGCAGGGCCACCAGATCTGTCTGGAAGCTCATGCCGTCGCCTTCCACCTTGGCGATGAGGTCGAAGATGCGGGTGGGCAGATAGCTCCACGTACCGTTCATGGTGAGACGGTTGCCCGCGGCGGCAATCTTCCGCCGGAAGGGGCTGTTGAGCCGCGCTGTCACATCCACGCTGCCGGGTTTATCGGCCGATAACTTCATAACCATCACGTGGTCCGGATAGGACATGAACACCTCCCGGGTCATCTTTACCCCGTCCTGGATATAGTTCACCGTCACTATGCCCGTTTCCATATCCAGCTCGCGGTAGTAGTCCTTGACTTCCCCTCCGGGCTGAAAATCCAGAAGCAGGTCTCCCACAGGCACATAGGTTTGCTGGTTGGCCGGCTTTCCGTAGAAATGCTCATCTACCAGTTTCTCCGCCTCCTTGTATTTCTTGTCATACATCAGTTCCTTGATCTGGTCGTAGTACCGGTGGGCCTCCGGATCGTTGTAATCGTGCGGCCGGCCGGACCAGAAGGTGGACTCGTTGAGCGCAATCCGCTCATTCTCAACTCTTCCAAACACATTGCCGCCCATATAGCCGTTGCCGATGAACAGGCCGTCCAGCCATACTTCGCCGGCGGGCTCATTATACCACAGGACCATCTCCCGGCTGGAGGGGGTGACGGATTGGGAACAGGAAACGATTGCCGTCAGGATGAGGCAATGGAGAATCCTTTTCATGATGCTTATTGTATCTGTTTCTTGAGTCGGCCGATGGCGTGTTCCAGGCTTTCGGACGGTTCGATTATATTATAGTCCTCCCAGAAATCCGGGTCCAGGAACTCGGCAGCCTTGTCGTTGAGCACCTCGTTCACCCGGAACATTTCCTGCCGGGTAATGGGCACCGCCGGTTCCCGGACGTCCGTTACCACCAGCTCGTTCACGGCCGCATAACTGGTCTGGAACAGGCGCCTGCGCCAGTCGCAGTTAAAGCGCATGGTGGAGCGGAAATAGCCCATGCGGAGCTTCCCGTCCGCCCCCGGCCGGTAAGTGATCAGCAGGGTAAGTTCCCTAGGAGTGAAACGGAGCGTGAGCGGTTTCCGCACCAGCATCAGGCGCGTGGCCTTGGCGCGGTCCGACATATCCAGCGACATCTCTATCCGGGTGAAGGCCAGCGACTCCGTGTCTATATATAACGTGCCGTTGTACAGGGCATATTCGGAATTCCAGGAGCTCCTGGGATGGAAAGAGACCACGAACTGGGCCCTCCCTTCCATATAGGTGGGAGGCTGCATCTCAAACACATAATTGTCCAGTTCCTTCTGGTTTAGCAGCAGGTCCTTGTTCTTTACCACGTCGAAGGTCATGGCGATGGTGGGGCCGCCCTGGACCTTGATGCTAAGGGTATCCCGCTTGCGCTGGCTAAGCAGCACACGGCTCTTCTCCAGGGCCGTCCTGTCGGCCTGGAAACCGCCCCTGTAAGAATTCTTGTACATCCTGGCCACCGCCTCCGAGATATAAGTGTAACGCGATCCCTTCCGGATGGTCTCCCGGTAGAAGCACTCCAGCAGCTCCGGGTGCGAACTGTAATTCTCCGGAATCTTGTAAATGGCAGAGAGCACCACTTCCAGGGGATCGGCCGATATGATCCTGGATTCGGCCAGCTGGAACGACTCCGGGGACATGCGCACCTTCATATTTCCGTCTCCCGTGCGCTGGTACAGGGTCTTGTATCCCAGATAGGAGAAGACCAGGGTTCCGATGGCCTTGTCGGACTTGATCACAAAGTCTCCGTCGGCATTGGTAACCGTGGCGAAATGCCTTTCCGGGACCGAAACGTGAACCGACTCCAGTGCCCTTCCGGACAAGGCGTCCACCACAGTGCCGCGCACCGTATAACCCAGACGGACGGAATCCGTTTGCGCATGCGCGGCCACAAGGGGAAGCAGCAGGGCGGCAACAAGAGAAATAATTTTATAGGACGGTTTCATGATAAGGCGTTTTATATCGTTTCAAATATAGTCATTTTTTTCATAATTAACCCATTTCCTTCCTTAATCTGCCAATTTGTCAGCCCGGAAGGCATTGGCTTGCAATTTGACTTACCCTACCCCGGAAATTGAAATATTAAAATCAAGAGATATGGCAAAGCAAACCAAAGGACAAATTGGAGTAACCACCGAGAATATCTTCCCGGTTATCAAACAGTTCCTGTATTCCGACCACGAGATCTTCCTCCGGGAGCTGGTGGCCAACGCCGTGGATGCCACCCAGAAGATGAAAGCCCTGGCCGCTTCCGGCGAGTGCACGGAAGAGCTGGGAGACCTGCAGGTGCGTCTGGAACTGGACCCGAAGGAGAAAACCCTCAAGGTCATCGACAACGGCATCGGCATGACGGCCGAAGAGGTGGACAAATACATCAACCAGATTGCCTTCTCCAGCGCCGGCGAGTTTCTGGAGAAGTACAAAGACCAGATACAGAGTATCATCGGCCACTTCGGCCTGGGATTCTACAGTGCCTTTATGGTATCTAAGAAAGTGACCATCGAGACCCTTTCCTGGAAGGAGGGCGCCAAGGCCGTGAAATGGAGCTGCGACGGTTCTCCTGCCTATGAGATGGAAGAGATTGAGAAGGCCGACCGGGGCACCGTCATTACCCTGTACCTGGATGACGACTCCCAGGAATATGCCGAAAAGTCCCGCATCGAGGGCCTGCTGAATAAATACTGCAAGTTCATGCCCGTTCCCATCGTCTTCGGCAAGGAGCAGGAGTGGAAGGACGGCAAGTACGTGGATACGGATAAAGACAAGGTAATCAATGCCGTGGAGCCGCTCTGGACCAAAGCCCCCAGTGAACTCAAGGAAGAGGATTACCTAAACTTCTACCGTACGCTGTACCCCATGAACGAGGAGCCGCTGTTCTACATCCACCTGAACGTAGACTATCCCTTCAACCTCACCGGCATCCTGTATTTCCCCAAGCTCAAGGACCGTGTGGCCATCGAGCGCAACAAGATTTCCCTGTACTGCAACCAGATGTTCGTTACGGACCACGTGGACAACATCGTTCCGGATTTCATGACCCTGCTGCACGGTGTCATCGACTCTCCGGACATCCCGCTTAACGTGAGCCGGAGCTACCTGCAGAGCGACGCGGCCGTAAAGAAGATCTCCACCTACATCACCAAGAAAGTGGCCGACCGCCTGGAAGGCATCTTCAAAGACGAACGCGCCCAGCTGGAGGCCAAGTGGGACAACCTGAAGCTCTTCATCGAATACGGTATGCTCTCCGACGAGAAGTTCTGCGAACGGGCGCTCAAGTTCGCCCTCTTCAAGAACACGGACGGCAAGTACTTCTCCTTCGACGAGTATAAATCGGCCGTGGAGAGCGCCCAGACGGACAAGGACAAGAAGCTGGTCTATCTATACGCCACCAAGGTGGAGGATCAGTACGCCTATATTGAAGCGGCCAAGAACAAGGGGTACGACGTGCTCCTGATGGACTGCGAGCTGGACAGTCACTATGTGAACCTGTTGGAGCAGAAACTCACGGACACCCGCTTCGCCCGCGTGGATTCGGACGCCGTGGAGAACCTCATCCCCAAGGAAGACAAGGTGAAGCCGGAGATGAAGGAAGACGAGCGCTACGACTTGGAGAACCTCTTCAAGGCCGTGCTGCCCGAGGGCAACGACTACTTCGTGCAGGGTGACAACCTGGGCGAAAACGCAGCTCCCATCCTCATCACCCAGAACGAGTTCATGCGCCGTTACCGGGAAATGAGCGCGCTGGGCGGCGGAATGAACTTCTACGGCTCCCTGCCGGAAAGTTACAACATCACCGTGAATATGGAGAACCCGCTGGTAGCCAAGATCTGGGCCGCCAAACTTTCCGACGTGAAGCCGCAGGGCGAGCTGCCGGCCGAAGCCCCTTCGGATGCTACCGATGAGGAGAAAACCAAGGCCCGCGAAGCCCGGGAAGCCGTCCGCAAGGCCCATCGGGCCGATGTGGAAGCCTTTGCCGCCGGCAACGAGATGCTGCACCAGATTGTGGACCTGGCCCTGCTGGCCAATGGCATGCTCAAGGGAAAGGCCCTTTCCGAGTTCATCTCCCGGAGCCAGAAAGTGGTTTCGGATGCCTATCTGAAATAGTTGTATATCTCAACTATTTGCCGTAACTTAGTGCCGAATTGAAAGTCGGCCATGGGCAAAAAGTTGAAAATCAAAAACAGAAGCCTGGTGGAGGCGGTGGTTTTCCTCACCGTCCTCCTCCTTTGCTGCTGGGCTCTGGGCAGCCGGATGGGCAGCGAGAACCTCCTCAAGACCATTATGAACACCGCGCACGACCTGCTGCTCAATACGGTGTTCTTCCTCATGGGCATTACCGTCATCACGGGCGCCCTGTCCAAGCTCTTCGTGGAGTTCGGCGTGGTAACGCTGCTGGAAAAACTCCTCCGGCCCCTCATGAAGCCGCTGTACAACCTGCCTGGCGTGGCAGCCCTGGGAGGCGTTATGACCTTCCTGTCGGACAATCCTGCCATCATCGCCCTCAGTAAGGACCGCACCTTTGCTTCGTACTTCAAGAAATACCAGCTTTATTCCCTTACCAACTTCGGCACGGCTTTCGGCATGGGCTTCGTGGTCATCATCACCATGATGAGCTACGGACAGACGGGCGGTGCGCTGGTGGGCCTGGTGGGTGCCATCTGCGGCTCCGTCATCTCCACCCGCCTGATGCAGCGCTCACTTCTGAAGACCTGGCCGCAGCTGGATACGCCGATAGCGGCGGAAACGCCTGTGGAAAAAGAACTTAATGAAGAAGACCAGGAGCAGAAAGACGGCATTTTCATGCGTTTTCTCAACGCCATCCTGGACGGCGGAAAGAATGGTGTGGAACTGGGCCTGCAGATTATCCCGGGCGTGCTCATCATTACCACCATCGTAATCCTGCTCACCTTCGGCCCGGGGCCGGAAGGATATACCGGCGCCTCTTCGCAAGGCGTCCCCGTGCTTCCCTGGCTGGCCGGCAAGGTGCACTGGCTGTTTGAATGGCTCTTCGGCTTCAGCAGCATGGAGCTCATCGCCTTCCCCATGACGGCCCTCGGTGCCGTGGGCGCCGCGCTGGGCCTGCTGCCCACCTTCAACGCCGCCGGCATCCTGGACGGCAACGCCGTGGCCGTTTTCACCGCCATCGGCATGTGCTGGAGCGGTTTCCTCTCCACCCACACCGCCATGTTCGACTCCCTGGGCTTCCGCAAGGGCATTTCCAAGGCTCTGGGTGCACACGCCATCGCAGGTCTCTGCGCCGGCATCATCGCCCATTTCCTGTATCTGCTTGTGAGTCTCATATAATTTTCGGCCGATCGGCCCCCACTTCTACCGTCTAAGTCACGTTTTAGCCCCAAAACGTGACCAAGATTGTCGTTACTGACGAGCTAAGTCAAGAAAACGGCCCAAAACATGACCAAGATTGCGAGAAAATGAAAAAACCGTCCGGAAAGGACGGTTTTTTCATTAATAGCAAAACGCCGGCTAGCTCACATCGGCACGGGCCATGGCGTCCTTGTAGTACTTCTGGTCCACGAACACATCTTCCTTGTACGGGTTGATGTGGCGCTTCTTGGACACGGCGATGATGTAGCAGATGGCGATGACGTTGGTAACGAGCGCCAGGGCGCTGATGACGGTCATCATGGTGGGATTGGCGGCCACTACGGAAGGATCCACGGTAGTGCCCACGGTGGCAGCTTCTCCGCCGGCAACCTCATAGAGCTTGCTGATGGTGTCCACACCCTCGGGATAGAGAACGGGCAGGGTGGCCCAGGAGAACCACTGCTGGCCGTTCTTGAAGGTTTCCTGGAACAGGGGGAATACCTGGGCGAACATGCACCAGATGGCCAGGGTGTTGGCACGGTTCTGGATCCAGCCGCCGCGGTTCCACAGCAGGGCGGCCACGGTGGGGGCGAGCAGAAGGGCGATACCGCAGTACCAGCTGTGCGTGGGCAGGCAGTTGTAGGTATAGGCGAAGTTCCAGATGTCATAGATGAGGATGTAGACCCAGGTCATATCGGCCCAGATCATGTCCTTCTTGTCCTTGGAGGGATATACGTTCCACCAGGCGGTCATACACATGATGTTCACCAGACCGGCCACGCCGTTCATCACATTGTGCCAGCCGCCGTACTGCCATACACCTTCGGAGGTGAGCCACCACTTGTTCCATCCCATCACGGCCGATTCGAAGTCGGACACGCAGGCGATGAGGATGTTGATGCCCACGATCACGAAGGGGAAGGGCTTGAACCAGTGTTTGGCGCCGATGCCCCATTTGTACTTGATCATCATGAAGCCGATGCACCCTGCGGTGGCTGCATACAGCTTGGCATAGTGGAACCACCCCTGCATATAGACGTGGGTCTGGTTTTCAAGCGCCCACTGGGCTCCGTTCCGGACACCGATCCAGATGGCCAGGAAGTACACGGTGAGGGCCAGCGGAATGGCCAGGAAGGTGATGATGCCGCCCAGCTTGGTCCTGCGGGCGAATTCATTGAGGAGGATGAGGCCCAGCAGGACCACGATCAGCATTCCCCACTGAGATAGGGCATTAGCCCCGTAAACTTGGAAAAACATGGTTTAGTGTTATTTAGTGGATAAGATTTTTTGTTCTTTCCTTTCCTTGACCAGTGCGTAGATAACCCATACCAGCGTAATGGCAAGCGACATGGGGACACCTACTTTAAGCATCTCCGGGGGAGTCCACGCAAAGAGCTCCCCGTTGATGGCGTGGTCTACGATCAGCATAACCGAGCCGCCCCAGAGCATTTTCTCCAGGGATGCCAGGTTGCGGCCGATGAATCCGGTCTTGACTCCGGCCTTGCGGCAGAGGCTGGTGATAGCAGCCTGGGCAAGGGGTACAATGTAACAACTCATACTTCTATTTCTTTGATTTCTACTTCG
>JAEEQF010000074.1 GCA_016285175.1 Bacteroidales bacterium | reverse complement strand
CCCGTTACCAACACCGGTTCCGTGGCCGGCGCCGAGGTGGTGCAGGTGTACGTGAAGAGCCTGGACAACCCGGACGCTCCCATCAAGGGTCTGAAGGGCTTCCAGCGGGTTTCCATCGCCCCTGGTGCCACGGCCAAGGTTACCGTGGAGCTCAAGCCCGATGCCTTTGAGTACTACGACGGCAACGACGGCCTGTCCGTGTTCCCGGGCAAGTACCAGATCCTGGTGGGCAGCTCCTCCGCCGACAAGGACCTCCAGGCCCTGGACTTCCAGGTGCTGTAATTTGGGCAGAAAGAAGTAACTGATCATTAACCTGTTAGTATTTTCTCCCTGTGATTCCGGTCACAGGGAGAAATACGTAAAATGCTGACACACAATGGCAATCGAGAATACTACCCCTGGGAGAATCCAGGAACTCGTTGAGAAACAGCGGGCCTTTTATGCCACCGGCACCACCCGGGATGTCCAATGGCGCAAACGGCAGCTCAAGGCCTTCAAGGCCGGGCTCCGGAAGTGGGAAAAACCGCTGGCCGACGCCCTCTGGGCCGATCTGCACAAGAGCTACGAAGAAGCCTACCTCACCGAAATCGGCCTGGTCTATGGAGAGATTGGTGAAGCCATCCGGAAGGTGGGCCGATGGGCCCGGCGCAAGGGCAAACCCACGCCGCTCACCGTGATGCCGTCTTCCAGCTACATCGTGCGGGAACCGCTGGGCTGCACGCTCATCGTGAGCCCCTGGAACTACCCGGTGCAGCTGCTCCTGAACCCGCTGGTGGGGGCCATATCGGCCGGCTGTACCGCCATCCTGAAGCCTTCGCCCTACGTGCCGCGCGTCTCGGCGGTGCTGCAGCAGCTCATCGAGGACACCTTCCCGGAGGAGTATGTGGCCGTGGTGCAGGGTAACCGTGTGGTGAACGGGGAACTGTTCCGGCACCGCTACGACCTGGTGTTCCTCACCGGCAGTCCTTCGCTGGGCCGCATTGCCATGGAGGCACAGGCCAAGTACCTTACGCCTATGGTGCTGGAACTGGGCGGCAAGAGCCCCTGCATCGTGGACAAGGACGCCAACCTGAAGATGGCTGCCCGGCGCATCGCCTGGGGCAAGTGCCTTAACAGCGGCCAAACCTGCATCGCTCCGGACTACCTCTTCCTGCACAAGGACATCAAGGACGCCTTCGTGGAGGCCTTCAAGCAGGAACTCGCCCGCCTGTACCCGGGCGGTACGGAGCAGTCCGACAAATTCGTGCATATTGTGAAGGAAAGCGCCTTCGACCGCCTCACCGCTTATCTGGCCGATGGAAAGATCGTTGCCGGAGGGCGTTACAATAAGGAAAACCTGTGGATAGAACCCACCCTGCTGGAAGGCGTATCGCCCGATGCGCCCGTGATGCAGGAGGAGATCTTCGGCCCCATCTTCCCCATCCTTACCTTCCAGGACCGGGAAGAGGTGGTGAAGTTCGTGAACGGCCGGGAAAAGCCGCTGGCTTTCTACTATTTCGGCAAGGGGGCCGACGGCTGGGACATCATCGGCCGCACCACTTCCGGCGGCGCCTGCCTCAACGACACCATCATGCACATCGCCAACAGCAACGTGCCGTTCGGCGGCGTGGGCAATTCCGGTATGGGAAGCTACCACAGCGAACGCAGTTTCCTGGCCTTCAGCCACGAGCGTTCCGTGATCAAGACGCCCACCTGGATAGACCTGCCGTTCCGCTATATGCCTTACAAGCTGTTCTCCCTGGTGAAAAAGATGCTGTAGTTATTCCAGAAGACCTTCCGGAATAATAAGGGAGATTTGTTTTGAGCTTTCGTCCATCCACTGGATGAGGTCCTCGTGCAGGGGGAGGAGCACTTCGTTGCCGTCCGGACGCCGGACCCAGATGCAGGGGTTGCCGGGGATGTTTTCGTGGTCTACTACAAAACCCACGATGCCGATGTTCTGCTCTTCGATGACGGTCCAGCCCACAAGGCTGAATGCGTCTTCTTCTTCAAAGTAATCGGCCAGGATGGCGCGGCCGGCCAGTTCGTCGGCATCCTTGAGACTGCGCACACCCGTGAGCCGGACCAAGGCGCGGTTGTTACCCCGCTGCGTAAAAGATTCAAAATAAAAGGGAACCGGCAGTCCATCGAATTCGATGTATACCGGTTCCTGGAGGTCGATATCCTCCGGGGCCACGTCGAAGAAGCTGATGAGCAGTTCTCCTTCCGTCCCGTTGGATTTCAGAACCTGGGCGATGCGCAGCATTACTCTGCCGGCGTCTCCGCAGGGGTTTCGGCTTCGGCTGCTTCTTCTGCCGGGGCGGCAGCTGCAGCGGCCTCTTCGGCAGCCTTGCGGGCAGCCTCTTCGGCCTCCGCCTTCTTGGCGGCGATAGCCTTGGCGCGGGCCTCGTTTACCTGGGCCTCAGCGGCCTTGGCAGCCTTTGCCTTTGCAATCTCATCGTTCTTGATGCCAGTCTTCTTGGCAGCGATCTTTTCGTCACGCTGGGCTTTCCAGGCGGCGAACTTTGCGTCGGCCTCGGCCTGGGTGAGGGCACCCTTGGCTACGCCTTCGGCCAGATGCTTGCGAAGCATGACACCCTCATAGGAGAGGATGCGGCGGGCAGTAAGAGTGGGCTGGGCACCAACCTTGAGCCAAGCCAGGGCCTTCTCACCGTCCAGGATGATGGTGGCAGGGTTGGTGTTGGGGTTGTAGGAGCCAAGCTGCTCGATGAATTTACCGTCGCGCGGTGCGCGGGAATCGGCCACTACAATGTGGAAGAATGCGAAATTCTTCTTACCGTGGCGCTGGAGTCTGATTTTAACAGCCATTGTGAATCTGTTTGTTTAATTAATAATAATATGCGTATTGCTTCTAACTCGTAAAAGCTTGCAAAGGTACAAAGAAACATTTAACTTTGCAAAGCTTTTTAAGCTTCTTCATGCAAGATTCGGTTTTATCGCGGTTTAAGAAGCGTAGAAACAGCAATTATGAATAGAAAACTGATACTCCTTGCAGGAGTTCTGCTCTCCTGCGCGCTGCAGCTCCGGGCCCAGGGCAAACATGAGATCAACGTGTTTGTGGGCGGCTACAAGTCGGAATTCGTCCAGGTGGACAATGAGAACGGAACGCATTATAACATGTTGTTTGACGATCTTAACATCAACCAGCACATAGGGGACCTGTACGATTTGTACGAACCGCATTATTCCCTTGAAAGCGGACCTGTGATCACGGTGGATTACCATTATATCCTTAACAAATGGCTCCGCGTGGGCGCGCAGGCCAACTACGGCAACCTGTCCGGCAAATTCTGGTATGCGCTGGGCAACAAGCCGGCAAAGAACATCAAGGAGTATATGTTCAGCATGCTGCCGGAGGTCAAGATCAATGTGACCAACTGGCCGGGCTTCCGCCTATATGGCAAACTGGCTGCCGGCGTACAGTTCAATTTGGGAGAACGTTTGAACGATTCGCCCGTGGACTTCGCCTGGGACGTGGTTCCCCTCGGTGCGGAGTGGGGCGGACACCGCATTTACGGCAATGCGGAGCTTTGCTTTGGCAGTGTAATCCGCGGCGGCCGTATCGGCCTGGGTTTCAAATTTTAAAGGAGGATGGTTATGAAAAAGATACTTGTAATGCTGTCGATGGTCCTTTTGGCCGCTTCCTGCCAGCGGGGAGAGTTTGCCAGCAGCTCGGAAGCCGTCGTGGGCGGACGCACCGCCATCAACAACCGGGAAGCGCATAACTATATGATGTATATAGCCGACAACCTGGTCACGGACCTGCTGGACGAGCTGGAGCTGGGCCTGAGCATCAGTGCCCGCGGGGCAGAGACCAGTGCGCATTTCACCTTTGACAAGCGGCTCATCTCCGTGGGCTCCACCTGGACCGTTAAGGCTGAGGACAGCCACCTGAACGGCCTCACCATCCGCTGCACCGCGGAGGATAGCTGGGCACTCGATTTTACCGGAGACTATGTCTTCGGGAGCGAAGAGAACGACTATCCCACCTCCATAAGCCTGAAGGCGGTGAGGTATGTCCCGGCCGATGAAGAGGATCCTGCCAGGGGCTGGGAGGTTACCTTCTCCGGGGAAAGGAAAGAATGGAAAGACGCCAAAAAGCAGAAAAGCGATGCTTCCTACAGCTGTACCTTCCGGAGCGGTCCCGGCCCTGCCCCTCTCCGCTACCTGAATACCCGCGGCAGCGGCGCCGCCGGTTGGAACCAGTTGTTCGGAGACGTATACATGGATGTCTACAAAGCCGGGGAGAAGATAGATGTATGCTGTCTGTCCTTCGAAGGCTCTCCGTACCAGGCCACATTCATCCGCGGCCTGTAAAAAAATGTTCAAAAGTTTTGGGATTTCAAAAAAGGTACTTATCTTTGCAGTCCCAATCCCTGCGGGTGTGGTGAAATGGTAGACACGCCACTTTGAGGGGGTGGTGGGCATTAGCCCGTGGAAGTTCGACTCTTCTCACCCGCACAAAAAAACGAGCAACTGGAATCCGGTTGCTCGTTTTTTACGTTTGTGTACAGCACTTAGTCTATCAGCTGATTCTTTTCCACGGTCCAGCCTTCGCGCTGGGAGAGGCCGCAGACATCGCCCTGGAAGAGCTTGGCTGCCTCCTTGTCTCCTTTGAGCTGCCACTTGAGCCAGGCCACTGCCGGAATGGCGAATTCGCCACCGTAGGGCTTGGAGTAGGTGCCGCCGTGGCCCACAGGGTAGTTGGCGGCAAAGGCCGGGACGTTCACCAGGCGGTGGAAATCGTCCATACCGTTCTCATAGGCAATGTCTTCCGGACCGCCCAGGATGTAGATGACGGGCACCTTGATCTCCTGCAGCTTCTCCTTCTCAGGCATGGGCATGCCGGGAACGGCGGTGCCGGGATTCAGGAACAGGCCGCTGTTGCAGATCATGATGGTGGTAAGCCGGGGATCGGCCGAATTCTCCAGGGTCTGGAGACCGCCGCAGGACATGCCGGCAGCAGCGA
Source organism: Bacteroidales bacterium (assembly GCA_016285175.1). Lineage (GTDB taxonomy): Bacteria > Bacteroidota > Bacteroidia > Bacteroidales > UBA932 > Cryptobacteroides. The sequence goes on along the minus strand of JAEEQF010000074.1, from coordinate 4,700 downwards.
TGTGATTCACGTCCAGACGGCCGTAGTACGGGCTTTCCTTATCGGCATTCTGAGCCAGCGCCCAGTCTATGGACTCAATCTGCTGGGCCGATGTGGACATGGGCCCGCGGAAAGGCTTGTCCTCCATGGGGATGTAGCCCGTGGCGATGACCATGAAGCCGTTGGAGGCAATCTCGTTCAGGAACTTGTAATGCTCCCAGGGGGAGTTGGTGCAGGCGCCGTTGCCCCACACAAGGATGGGCAGCGGATTCTTCTTGCTGAAGGCCGACAGGTCTTCCGGAACAAAGATGGTGTGGGCCTCCAGGGAAGGATCTTCAAGCATGAGGGCCTTGTACGGGCCGCTGCCGCCTTCTTCCACCGTACGGGACTGGGTGAAGACGGGGTTCACGGGACCGCTGGCGCAGGCGGCCATCATCAGGGCACCTGCCAGCATGGAAACGAATGAAAACTTCATAATATTAAGGTTTTAGCATTATCTACCGCCACCGCCGAAACCGCCGCCGGAGAAGCCGCCGCCACCGCCGAAGGACGAGTGGCCGCCGCCACCGGAAACGCTGCCCGCCTTGGCATAGGCACTCTGCAGCGCCGACGTGGAAATGGCGTTGGTGTGGTTAATCACATACAGCATGGTGTAGGTGTCCAGGCCGGTATTCTGCACCACTTCCTGGAACTCGGCCGGATAGAGCTTCTTGAACTGCTCGGCCACCTTGTCGGCAATGCCGTACAGCTGGGCGAACACCAGGTAGTCCTTCCAGAGGCCCACCTCCACGGCTCCCCGCTGGTTGGAAAGCGTGAAGTCCTTGAGGAAGTTCTTGAACTCTATCACATGGCAGGCCTCGCGGGCGCCCTCCTCGGTGGTCTGGGTGCCACGCACGAAATAATGCTTCACGTGGAACCAGTTCTTGCCACGGGCCTTGGCACGGTCCGGCCACGCCGTCATCTTGGCATAGTTCTTCCGGGACCAGCGCTCGAACTCGTTCTTCTCCAGGATGAGGTTGTCCCCGCTGGCAGCACGGGCATAGCGGTACAGGGTATCCTCCACATCGTTGGGGAAGGAAGTATCGTCCGCGAAGGAAAGGTTTACGCGTTTGGTGGACTTGGGATCCGCCACCACGGTAATGTGCTTGTCCAGGATCCAGCGAAGGAACAGCGCGCCGATGAGATTCTTGGCCGATGGCTGTACGGCAAAGCGCTTCCCGTATTCCAGGGCATAGAAGGCTGCAAAGAGGTCTCCCTCCACCGGGATGTCCCGGTACCATTCGGTAATCTTCTGCTTGCCGAAGAGGGATTTCTTGTACTTATAGCCCAGGGCACTGGCGATGCCGGCATAGATAAGGAAGATTATGGGCAGCAGAACCGCCAGGGCCGATAAGAGGGCAATATACCAGGGGAAATCATCGTCGGCCCCATAGGAACTGCCGTCCAGGGCCGCCTGCAGCATATCGTCAAAGGCACCGCCCCGCACCACGGCGGGCCGGAAGATACCTTTGTCGAAGCGCACCAGGGCTATGAGCTTGCTCCGGTATTCGAACGCTTCGGCCGACTCGGCCACCACGTTTCCGCCGCGTACGTTGATGTCTCCGTAGTAGCCGAAGCCCCATACCTTGGTGTTGTCGGTGGTCCACTGCGGGCACTCGAAGGCCGGGGAAATGACCACCCGCACGTGCTGGGGTTCCGCCGCCAGGCCGGGATTCACGAACATGAAGTTGAACGCATCGGCATCGTCAAGGGCCTGTACCAGGCCGTTAAGCTTGAAGCGGGCGCTCCATCTGTGGTCCCCGTATTCACCCAGGCCCCAGCACAGTTCCACGCCGTCCCGTTTGCGCACGATGCCGCATTTGCCGGCTTTCCGGCTGCGGCTCCAGTCCACGTCCCACCTGTCTCCCACGCTCTCGAAAGGCTGTCCGTTTTCGCTCACGGACAAATCGCTCACCGTCATGTCCCCCAGGTTGCCGATGGGGACATACCACTCCGTCCAGCCGGTGCTGGAGGGAGCCTGGACGTCCCAGCGCTGGGTGATCCAGGCACTGCCGTCCTCCTGCAACTCCACGGTGATGTCTATGTCGCGGATTTGCTGGGCGCTGGCGGCAAAGCCCAGGGCTGCCGCCAGCAAGATGGTGAGAAAGCGTTTCACTAGAAAGCCGGATAATCTTTCTTGGAAGTATCCTCGGCCAGGTATTCGCGGGCAGGGAAGTTCAGGATGCCGGCCACCAGCGAACCAGGGAACATGCGCACCTGGTTGTTGTATTTGGTAACGGTATCGTTGAAGGTCATGCGGGCCAGACGGACGTTCTCCTCGTACTCCTTGATGCTGTCCATGGTCTTCTGGTAGCTTTCGTTGGCCTTGAGTTCCGGATAGTTCTCGGCAACGGCGATGAGTTTGGCGCTCATCTCCCTGAGGGCGGCCTCATTGGCATTGATATCGGCCACAGTGGGGTTGGCCGATGCGGTAATCTTGCGCTGCTCGATAACCTTCTGCAGGGTATCGGCCTCGTAGGAAGCATACTCGCGGGTAAGTTTGACCAGCGCGGCGATGGCGTCGTAACGGCTGACCTGCTGCACGTTAATCTGCTTAAGGGCATTCTTGCATAGTTCGTCGCTCTGAACAAGTTTGTTCTGGACGGAGATGCCCCAGAGGATGAGCAGGGCAACGATGATAAGGACTACAATCCAAGTCATAATGATAAATGTTAAAGTGTTTGCAAATTCGTAAACACAAATTTGCAAATAATTGCGGGAAAATGCAATTATTCTGGCTATCTTTACACCGGACCAATCTGTCAGGCCGGTGAAACATCTTCTTCTCCTTGCAGCGTTCCTGCTTCTTTCAGACTTCCCGCCCCAGGCGGAGAAGGCGGAGAAATACATTGCCGATCATCGGACGGAATGGTACGCAGAGTGGCGCGCCCTGGACGTTTCTCCGGAAATGGCCGAAGCTGTAATCTGGCCGGAGGTACTGCGGTATTCGGTTATCCGGGACTTTCTGGAAAGCACATTGAATTATAGCACCTATGTCCGCCGGGGGACGGACGGTTTCGACTTTTCCATCGGCCGGTTTCAGATCCGTCCTTCTTTTGCCGAAAGGCTGGAGAAAGCCTGGATGAAGAGCGGCCTTGCCTCTCGTTACAATATCTGGTTCGATACGCAGGACAGCCGGTATGCCAGAAGAAAACGCATCCGTCGCTTGCAGGAAGACGAATGGCAATGCCGGTATCTTGGCGTTTTCCTGAGGCTGTTATACCTAACTTACGGCTCTTTGGACAAACAGCAAAAGAAAGTCCAGGAGGGCCTGGAAACCCTTTCGATAGAGGATCAGGTGCGTCTGGTCTCCACTGCATATAATTGTGGCTGCCAGTGGCCGGAGGCCGGGCATGGAGACCTCAGCCGCCTATGGGCCCATGCCTACGACCGGAACTTCCATCTGGAACTGGGGTCCGGCAAGTTTAAACTGGGCTCCGAAGAACCGGCTCCGCATTATTGCTATTCGGATCTATGCATAGAATGGTACAATAAGCTCCGGATTTGATTTTTTTTTACTATATTTGCATTAAACATATATCCCATAAATCATTATGAAGAAATTCCTCAGTATATTGGCCCTGGTCCTGGCCGGTCTGGCTTTAACCACTTGTGATATCTTTCAGGTTGGAGAAAGAAACGATGATGATCTTAATAAAATGATTACCGGCTCCAAGTATTATGTCCAGTCATATTACCTTTCAGAAGTAGGTTCCTCCGACTGGGACGTTTATTACATCATCCTCGAAAATGGCTGGGCCGACGGACAAATCCAAACCTGTTACTTGCGGGGAGGTCTCAACAAGTTGGCAAATAATCTATATAGCAAACCCGGAACCATTACATTCAAATCGGGTAAGGCTACCATATCGGGTCTCAATAAAACTCCGGCCTGTCAAAGTTATCTGCTGGACGGGACCTGGGATTTTGAATACGATGATGAATACTACGCCTACATCCTAAGAAAAGGATCCCAATACATAGTTTTCCAATAATAAAAAATGACGGCCTTCCGGTCGTCATTATTTGTGTCGGGGTGATGTGACTCGAACACACGACCCTCTGCTCCCAAAGCAGATGCGCTAGCCAACTGCGCCACACCCCGAAGTTGGACTGCAAAGGTACGGCAATTTTTGCAATCGGGCAAAAAATGCCGTACCTTTGTGGTAATATGATTATCGATGCAAGGAACATAGAGAAGAGCTTCGGCTCGCTGAAGGTGCTCAAGGGGGTGGATTTCCAGGTGGAACCCCGGGAGGTGGTGTCCATCATGGGCGCCTCCGGAGCGGGAAAATCCACGCTGCTGCAAATCCTGGGAACACTGTCCACGCCGGATGCCGGTTCGCTCACCATAGAAGGTACGGACGTGCTGCACCTGCCGCAGAAGCAGCTGTCGGCCTTCCGGAACAAGCGCATCGGCTTTGTGTTCCAGGCGCATCATCTGCTGCCGGAATTTACGGCGCTGGAGAACGTGATGATTCCGGCGCTCATTGGCGGCGCTTCCCGGAAAGACGCCCGGGAGAAGGCCCTGGAACTACTCAGAACAGTGGGCCTGGAGGAGCGCGTAACCCACAAACCCTCAGAACTTTCCGGCGGTGAGCAGCAGCGGGTTGCCATTGCCCGCGCCCTGGTGAACCAGCCCGCCATCCTCTTTGCCGATGAGCCTTCCGGCAACCTGGACA
>JAEEQF010000073.1 GCA_016285175.1 Bacteroidales bacterium | reverse complement strand
GATGCTTCCGTACGGAAATCATGGCCGATACCAGGTCTCGTACCGTAATGCGCGGGAAATCCAGCAGCCAGGGCTTCCCCGTAGCGGGATTGATGCGGGCTGGGCCTTCGGATCCGTAGGGAGATCCCAGTTTGTTCACGCAGACCACGAAGTTCCTGTCCGTGTCGATGGGCTTTCCCGGTCCCACCATCTCCGGCCACCAGTCTTCCGGGTTGCTGTTGGCGGTGAGCGCATGGCAGATCCAGATCACCCTTCCCCTCCTGCAATCAGAGGTATGGAAAACTATGTGTGCATTTTCCAGCACACCTCCCGCCTCCAGCGGAATATCCCTTATGATTTCAGATCTTTTCATTCTGTCTTTTTCTTACTATGCGGAACTATTTTTCTTCGCTAAAAAAAGGCCGATGCTTCGGAAAAAAGTTTCCGCATAGCTCTAAATATTTGTTCTTTTGTATTATACAGGTGTTTCCCGTAGCATCGGCATTTTTTTCGCGGAGGGAAACACCTGTATAATACGTTGATCGGCATTTTTCGCGGAGGGAAACACCTGTATACTATGATTTAAAGGCTTGTTCTAAATCTGCAATGATGTCTTCGGGGGCTTCCAGGCCGATGCTTAGGCGGATCAGGTCCGGGGCTATCCCGGCCTCGCGCAGCTGCTCGTCGGAGAGCTGGCGGTGGGTGTGGGAGGCGGGATGCAGCACGCAGGTATGGCAATCGGCCACATGGGTCTCAATGGTGACCAGCTTCAGGGCGTCCAGTACGCGGTTTTCGAAGTCCCGTCCTCCTTTGAGGCCGAAGGCCATTACGCCGCTGCAACCGTCCGGGAGATACTTCTGCGCCAGGGAGTGGTGCGGGTCGCTTTCCAGGCCGGGATAGTGCACCCAGGCCACTTCCGGGCGGCTTTCCAGCCAGCGTGCCACCTGCAGGGCGCTCTCGCTGTGGCGCTTCATCCTCAGGTGGAGGGTCTGCAGGCCCAGGTGCAGGTAAAAGGCGTTCTGGGGGCTTTGGGTGCTGCCCAGGTCCCGCATCAGATGCGTGGTGGCCTTGACTATATAGGCCGCCTGGCCGAATTTCTTGGTGTAAGTGAGTCCGTGGTAGGATTCGTCGGGCGTGGTGAGGCCCGGGAAGCGTCCGGCGTATTTTTCCCAGGGGAAACGGCCGCTGTCCACTACGGCGCCGCCCACGCTCACGCCGTGTCCGTCAATGTATTTGGTGGTGGAATGGGTTACAATATCGGCCCCCCATTCGATGGGACGGCAAAGGTAGGGGGTGGGGAAGGTGTTGTCCACCACCAGCGGCAGGCCGTTTTTGTGCGCTACCGCTGCCCAGCGCTCTATATCAAATACTTCCACGCCAGGGTTGGAAAGCGTTTCGCCAAAGATGAGCTTGGTGTTGGGCCGGATGGCGGCTTCAATGGCGGCATCCGGGGAATCGGCAGGCAGGAAGGTGACCTCTATGCCGAATTTGGCCAGGCTCACGCCCAGCAAGTTGAAGGTACCGCCATAGATGTTGTTGGCGGCGATGATATGGTCTCCAGCCTGCGCGATGTTCACGCAGGCAAAGAGGTTGGCCGCCTGGCCGGAGGAGGTGAGGATGGCTCCTACCCCGCCTTCCAGGTCGTTGATCTGGGCGGCGGTAATATCCACGGTGGGGTTCTGGAGCCGGGTATAGAAATAACCGCTGTCTTCCAGGTCGAAGAGCCTTCCCATCTGGTCCGATGTCTCATATTTGAAGGTAGTGCTTTGGATGATGGGAACCTGCCTGGGTTCGCCTTTGCCGGGCTTGTAGCCGGCGTGCACGCAACGTGTTTCAATCTTTGCCATAGTCAAATTCGTTTCCGCAAAGTTAGGTTATGCAGAAAAATCTTACAAGTCTTGCAGTAAAATTGGAAAATATTCCTAAATTTGTGGAAGAAATTAGAAATACAAGAAAAATCATCGGCCCAAATCGGCCCCTGGCAGAATAATATTCTTATGAACGAAGTGATCCTGGATGCAGTGGACCTGCAGATCCTGCGGGCGCTGCAGGAAAACGCCCGGCTCACCACCAAGCAGCTGGCGGCGCGGGTGAATCTTTCCACCACCCCCGTTTTCGAGCGTCTCAAGCGTCTGGAGCGGAGTGGGTTTATCCTAAAATATGTGGCGGTGCTGGACGCGGAGAAACTGGGTCGCGGTTTTACAGTCTTCTGCTCGGTGAAACTGAAGCAGATGAACCGTACCGTGGCCAAGAACTTTATTTCCGTGATAAAAGATATCCCCCAGGTGGCGGAATGCTATAACATTTCGGGGGAGTACGACTACCTGCTCAAGATCCAGGCTCCGGACATGAAGTACTATAACGAGTTCATCATCAACGTGCTGGGCACCATCGACTCCATAGGTTCCATCCTCTCGTCTTTTGTGATGGACGAGATCAAGAACACGCACGCGCTGTATTTATAGCGGAATTATTTGGTGTTGAGGACGTATTCCGTGGAGATGCCGCCGAATTCCTCCAGCACCAGGCGGGTGATGCGGCCGTTCTTCCCATAATCCAGCTCCAGTCCGGAATAGCCCTTGGGCGTCACTTTGCGGGCCTTGATTACCACGTGTTTGCCGCCGTTTTTCTGCGTTACGGTAACATCGGCATCCATCTCTTTGGCCACTTTCTCATAATCTCCTGCAATGCTGTACAGGAGGGCGTTGCGCTGGGAGGCCACCAGTTTGTTGGTCTTGCTGTCCACGTCCAGGGCCACGCCGCGGAGGTCCATCCGCACCAGGGGGCCGTCAATGATGAAATAATCCCCGTCCGGGTTGGTATAAAGCATGGCCAGCTGGTCCGGTGCCGTAAAAGTGATGTTTCCTTCACTTTTGATCACCTTACCGGAAGCCTTCAGGGTTTTAGCCTGAGTGAATGTTCCTTCGAAATTCTGGGCTCCTGCCACAAAGCAGCTGAGGAGCAGGGCAAATGCAAGCAATTTTTTCATGATGCTGCAGTATTATCAAATAATATGCCTGCAAAGGTAATACATTTTTATTGTAGGTAATTGCAAAATCGTTAAATTTGTGAACTATTATTCTTGCCTGCATGCAAATACAAATTTCCGACGAGCTCAATGCCGTCATCAAATATGCCCGCGAAGAGGCCATGCGCACCGGTAGCTACGGCATCGGCCCGGACCACCTGTTCCTGGGAATCATCCGTCACGAGGAAAACGCCGCCTTCACCACGCTCCGCAGCGTGGGAGTGGAACCGGCCGACCTGAAGGCCTTCATAGACCAGCGCATTTTTACCAACGAAACCATTCCCTACGAGCAGATAGACCATATCACCTTTTCCCGTCAGGCGCAGAACGTGCTCAGTATCACCGTAATGGAGGCATCGCGCCTGAAGAGCCTCTCCGCCAAGCCGCAGCATCTGCTGCTGGCGCTCTGCCGTACTACGGACAGTTACGGGCAGGTATACCTGCGCTCCCATGGCATAGATTACGGCCGCCTGCTGGCCTTCATGGAAGACGAGGGGCTGTTAAGGCCGGAAGGGGTGGAAGAACCCAAGCCGGACAGCCAGCCCGTACAGGGAGAGGAAGAGCCGGCCGATAAGAAACTGGATATCGAGGAGTTCGCCTATGACCTCACCCAGGCCGCCCGGGAAGGGAAACTGGACCCGGTGGTGGGCCGTGACATGGAGATTGCCCGGGTGATAGAGATCCTGGGCCGGCGGAAGAAGAACAACCCCATGCTCATCGGGGAACCCGGCGTGGGCAAATCGGCCATTGTGGAGGGTATCGCCCAGAAGATTGCCACGGGAGCCATCTCTCCCGTCCTGGCCCGCAAGCGCATCCTGTCGCTGGACATAGCCTCTGTGGTGGCCGGCACCAAATACCGCGGGGACTTTGAGAAACGTCTCAAGGTCATCATCAAGGAAGCATCTGAGAATCCGGACCTTATCCTGTTCATAGACGAATTCCATACCATCGTGGGAGCCGGTGGCGCCTCCGGCAGCCTGGATGCCGCCAACATGCTCAAACCGGCACTGGCCCGCGGAGAATTCCAGTGCATCGGCGCCACCACCCTGGATGAATTCGCCAAGATTGTGGAGAAGGACGGCGCCCTGGACCGCCGCTTCCAGAAGATTGTGGTGGAGCCCACGGACGTGCCGCAGTCCATCGAAATCCTGCAGAACCTCAAACCCAGATACGAAGAATTTCACGGCATCACCTATACGGACGAGGCGGTAGAGGCCGCCGTGCGCCTTACGGACCGCTACATCACGGACCGTTCCCTGCCGGACAAGGCCATTGACGCCCTGGACGAAGCCGGTTCCATGGTACGCCTGTCTCTGTTCAAGAAGCGGGGGAGGGAAAAAGTGGTGGATGCGGAGGATGTGGCCTCCGTCCTTTCCAAGATGACGGGCATTCCCGTGAACAAAGTGGCCGAAAGCGAGGGAAACCGCATCATCAATATGCGGAAACGCCTGAAAGACCGCATCGTGGGGCAGGACGAAGCTGTGGAGACCGTAGTCCGTGCCATCCAGCGCAACCGGGCCGGCCTCAAGGATCCGCACCGTCCCATCGGCACCTTCCTTTTCTTCGGCCCTACGGGTGTCGGCAAAACCCAGCTGGCGCGTTCGCTGGCCGAATATCTGTTTGACAGCGAGGATAATATGGTGCGTCTGGACATGAGTGAATACATGGAGAAATTCAGCGTCTCCCGCCTTATCGGCGCGCCTCCGGGCTATGTGGGATATGAAGAAGGCGGCCAGTTGAGCGAGCGTGTCCGCCGCAAGCCCTACTGCGTGGTGCTGCTGGATGAGATAGAAAAAGCCCACCCGGACATCTTCAACCTGCTCCTGCAGGTGATGGACGAGGGGCGGCTCACGGACAGCAACGGCCGCACCGTGGATTTCAAGAATACCATTGTAATCATGACCTCCAACGTGGGCAGCCGGGAGATAGAGGAATATGGCAACGGAATTGGTTTTGCCACGGCTGGCAAGAACCTGGATATGGACCGCAAGAGTGTGGTGGAAAAAGCCGTGAAGAAGGCATTCCCGCCGGAATTCATCAACCGGGTGGATGCCCAGGTATATTTCAATTCCCTTAGCCGGGAGTCCATTGAGGCCATCATTGACATTGAACTCAAGGACCTGCGCGCCAGGGCGCTGGATGCGGGTTACAAGCTCACCATCACGCCCGCCGCCAAGCGGATGATTGCCGATGCCGGCTTTGATCCGGCATACGGGGCCCGCCCCTTGAAGCGTGCAGTGATGAGATATGTGGAGGACCCCGTGTCCGAATTCATCATCTCCGACCGGGTGCTGGTCTCCCGCAGGAAGGGCGCGCTGGAACTGCGGACCCTCCGCGTGGGGCTTTCCCCGGACAAGGAGAATACAGTGGTATCTATAGTTCCGTCACCTCCTCAAACTGGAGGTCCAGATCCGAAATAATGTCCTTGAGGGTTTGCAGCGAGGCGTCTGAAGAGAGGAAGCAACCCAGGGTTTCCATGTTGTAATCCGTGTTTCTCATAACCGTTTGTTTTTAATTTCTGATGCAAAGGTACGGCCACCTTGCGCCAAACCACTGCCCAAGCTGAAAAAATATGAAAAGATTTGCATTTTTTGCCGTGACGCTGCTCCTGTCCTGGATTTCTGCGGGAGCACAGGATGTCTACCAGTTCGCCCAGCGGGACACCCTGGCCCTGCATTTGAGCGTTTACGAGGCCACGCCGGGCTCCGAAACCACGTTCCAGGGTCAGGAAAAGCCCCTCATCCTTTTCGTGGTGGGCGGCGGTTTCGTGCGCATGGAACCGGGCGACTATGTCTTTGACTGGTTCGACATCCTCAACGACAACGGTTATACGGTGGTCAATATCGAATATCGGCAGGGCATGAAGGGCTACAAGATGAAGAAGACCCTGTCGGGCCTGATAAAGGCGTCCGACCAGTTTTACCTGTCGCAGCAGATGGCCGTGGAGGACCTCTTTTCGGCCGTGAATTTCCTCTTTGAGAACCGGGAAGAGCTGGGCCTGAACCCGGACAACATGGTGCTGGCGGGCAGCTCCGCCGGTGCCATTACCGCCCTGGCGGCAGAGAATCAGATTGTGAACGGAGTGGCTACGGGAGTGCCGGAAGGCTTCAATTTCCGCGGCGTGATGTCCTTCGCCGGCGGCATCATAAGTATCTCGGGTGCACCGGAATACTTCGCAAAACCCTGTCCCACGCTGCTGCTGCACGGAACGGTGGACGGCGCCGTGGCCTACAAGCACTACGGATACTTCGGGAGAGGCATCTGGGGAAGCAGTTACCTGGTGGGAAAACTCAAGAACGTGGGGGCCGATTACTGCATCTACCGCTACGCGGAGCGCACGCACGATGTGGCCGCCTACATGATCTCCGCCTGGCCGCTGGAAAAGGAGTTTCTGGAAAGGAGCGTGATTCTGGGCGCCAGACGCGTAATTGACGCTACCATAGACGACAGTTCCCTGCCCAGCTGGGGCAACATTACCACCGACGATATTTATTGATTTTTCCATATTTTTTCTTAACTTTGTACGTTTATAAGTTAGATAGAATCTATGGATAATAACGAAGAGAAGAATCAGCTCGACCAGGCCCTGGAAAACACCGGGTACATCGAGCAGGTGGAGATAGATCATGAGATGCGCACCGCGTACATCGACTATTCCATGTCGGTGATCGTTTCGCGGGCCCTTCCGGATGCAAGAGACGGCCTCAAACCCGTTCAGCGCAGGGTTTTGTTCGGCATGGACAATATGGGCCTCAGCTACGGCGGACAAACCAAGAAGAGCGCCCGTATCGTGGGTGAGGTGATGGGTAAATACCACCCGCACGGAGACTCCAGCGTGTACGACGCCATGGTGCGCCTGGGCCAGGAATGGAACCAGCGTTATCCGCTGGTGAAGGGCCAGGGCAACTTCGGCAGCGTGGACGGAGATTCTCCGGCCGCCATGCGTTACACGGAGGCCAAGCTCCAGAGAATGGCCGATGACGTGCTGGGAGACATGGACAAGGATACCGTGGACATGGCCCTCAACTTCGACGATACCCTGGAAGAACCCACCGTACTGCCCACCAAGGCCCCTCTGCTGCTGCTTAACGGCGCATCCGGCATCGCCGTGGGTATGGCCACCAACATGGCCCCGCACAATTTGGGAGAGTGCTGCGACGCCATCTGCGCATACATAGACAATCCGGAAATCACCACGGACGAACTGATGCAGCACATCAAGGGACCGGATTTCCCTACCGGCGGCATCGTGATGGGCAAGAGCGGCATCAAGGAGGCCTATGAGACCGGCCGCGGCCGCGTGGTCATCCGTTCCAAGACGGAAATCGAAGTGGACGAACATGGCCGTGAGACCATCGTTGTAACGGAGATTCCATACATGGTGAACAAGCGGGAAATGATTGAGAAGATCGCCCAGCTTGCCGATGAGAAGAAGGTGGAGGGCATCTCCTATATCAACGACGAAAGCGCCCGCGGAGAAACCCGCGTGGTCATCCGCCTCAAGCAGGGGACCAACTCCGGCGTTGTGCTCAACCTCCTTTTCAAGTACAGCCCGCTGCAGAGCAGCTTCTCCTTCAATAATGTAGCCCTGGTGAAGGGCCGTCCGCGCACCCTCAGCCTCAAGGAGATTATCGGCCAGTTCGTGGAATTCCGCCACGAGGTAGTGGTGCGCCGCACCAAGTTCGAACTGGACAAGGCCCAGAAGCGCGCCCACATCCTGGAAGGCCTCCTCAAGGCCATGGACATCATCGACGAGATTGTCCATATCATCCGCTACGAAACCAAGAGCATAGACGAGGCCAAGGCCATGCTCATGGAACGTTACCAGTTCACGGAACCTCAGGCCTCCGCCATCGTGGAAATGCGTCTGCGCCAGCTGGTTGGCTTGGAGCGTGAAAAACTCCAGAACGAATATGACGAGCTGATGAAGTTCATCGCCCGCTGCAACCAGATCCTGGGCAGCGTGGAAGAGCAGTTCAAGGTGGTGAAGGAGGAAACCATGGACCTGAAGGCCCGCTACGGAGACCCCCGCCGCACGGAAATCACCCTCTCGGAAGACGAATTCAATCCGGAAGACTTCTATTCGGACGAAGACCAGGTGATCACCATCTCCCACCTGGGCTACATCAAGCGCACCCCGCTCACGGAATTCCGCACCCAGAACCGCGGCGGCGTGGGCATGAAGGGCAGCGCCACCCGGGACGAAGACTTCATCGAGCACATCTATATTGCCAATAACCACAGCACCATGCTCCTGTTCACCCAGAAGGGCCGCTGCTATTGGCTCAAGGTGTATGAGATTCCGGAAGGCACCCGCACTTCCAAGGGCCGCGCCATCCAGAACATCCTCATGATAGAGCCGGACGACAGCGTCCGCGCATACCTCAATGTGAAAACCCTCAAGGACGAGGAATTCATCAACAACAATTATATCATGATGGTCACCCGTCAGGGCGTGGTGAAGAAGACTTCCCTGGAAGCCTATTCCCGTCCCCGCACCAACGGCGTGAACGCCATCAACATCCGCGAAGACGACCAACTGCTGGAAGCCATTCTCACCAACGGCCGCTGCAACATCATGATCGCCGCCCACGGCGGACGCTGCGTCCACTTCGACGAAAGGGACGCCCGCGCCATGGGCCGCACCTCCACCGGTGTCCGTGGCATCAATCTTGATGAAGGCGATTATGTGGTGGGTGTAGTCTGCCAGGACTTCCAGGCCGAAGACGCAGCGAAGCACCAGGTGCTGGCCGTATCCGAGAATGGCTACGGCAAACGCTCAGACCCGCAGGACTACCGTCAGACCGCAAGAGGTGCCAAGGGTGTCAGAACCCTGAACATCACCGAAAAGACCGGCAATCTGGTGGCCATCAAGAACGTCACCGACGACGACGACCTTATGATCATCTGCCGGAGCGGCATCACCATCCGAATGCCTGTCAACACCATCCGTGTTGCCGGACGTGCCACCCAGGGCGTTAAGCTCATCAACATCCGGGAAAAGGACGCCATCGCCGCCGTTTCCGTAGTCGCTCACAGCGAAGAGGAAGAAAGTCAGGCCGCAGAAGGAACCGAAATCACCGAAACACCGCAGGAATAATCAATCAAATAATCTTTAAATAGTATGAAAAAGTTATTTTTCGCCCTCGCGCTCGTCTGCTCGCTGCAGCTTGCGTATGCACAGAAGCCCGATGAGGAAATGCAGAAGGCTGTTGACAAAGCCCTTGCTGCCGCACAGGATGCCAAGAAGGCTACCAAGTCTGCCACTTGGATGAATCTGGGCAAAGCGTATATGACGGCCTACAACAACCCCATCTCCAACATCGCTCCCGGTCTGGACAAGGCCACTTTCGGCATGATGAACAAGGAGCAGCCCATCTCCGTCTCCAACGTCACCGTTGGCGGTGAGGCCTATGAGAAGATGCAGCTCTCCCACCTGGACGTTTACTTCAACGGTGCCGGTTTGCTGGCCATCGTGGATGTAACCAAGCCCTCCGTTCCCGGAGACCTCCTGGGCGAAGCCGGCAAGGCTTATGTAAAGGCATTTGAACTGGGTGCCAAGGACAAGGACATCGCTCCCAAGCTCAAGGAAATCGCCGATGCCTACTACAACGACGCTTTCACCGCCTATTCCCTGGGTAACATGGCCAAAGCCAGCGACCTCTTCAAGGGCGCCTATGACTGGTCCACCACCGCTCCCAACACGGAAGCCAACATTGACGCCGCCTACAACAGCGCCTTCACCGCCCTGGCCTCCAAGAACTACGCCCGCGCAGAGGAATACTACAACATCTGCCTGTCCAAGGACTACACCTCCGAGGGTAACATCTACGCCGCCCTCTCCGAGGTCTCCCTCGCCAAGGCCGATACCCTGGCCGCCAAGAACTACCTGGCCACCGGTCTCACCAAGTATCCGGACAATGAGAGCATCCTCACCAGCCTCATCAACCTCTACCTCCAGACCAACGAGGATCCCGAGAAGATCGTCGAACTCCTGGACGAGGCCAAGAAGGTAATGCCCGACAACCCTTCCCTCTACTATGTGGAAGGTAACATCTATGCCGGCATCAAGGATTTCGACGCCGCTACCGCCGCCTACAACAAGGGTCTGGAGATTGATCCCAAGTACGATATGGCCTATTACGGCCTGGCTCAGGTGGCCCTGAAGAAAGGTGAGGCCATTGTGGAAGAGATGAACGCCCTGGATGTGCGTGAATGGAAGAAGTACGACGAACTCAACGCCCAGCTCAT
>JAEEQF010000006.1 GCA_016285175.1 Bacteroidales bacterium | reverse complement strand
CCCAGTTCTTTTCAGTTTTCATGGAGATACTGTTTTATCTGTTTGGCAAGTAACGCTTTCGCGCGGGATAAATCGGCCGAGGAGGTCCTTTCCTGAATACCCAGCACTCTGGCAATTTCCTTATGGGAAAGGTGGTCGACGCAGTAGAGTTGGAACACGGTCCGGTAGCGGTCCGGAAGGCCGGAAATCATTGCCTGAAGCCTTTCCGGGGGCACTTGCAGGGTTTCCTCGTAGTCCGGTTCGGGAAGCGTCTCTTCCAGCGGGCCTATATCGGTCTCCCGCAGCAGGCGTCTTCGGCGGGCTTTGTCGAAGAACAGGTTCAGCGTCACGCGCGCCATCCAGCTGTACAGGGAGCCGCTGCCCTGCCAGCGGAAGCGCCCTATCCGGTCGAAGACCTTGATGAACGCATCCTGCAGGAGGTCATCGGCCTGGCTCCTGTCCCGGGTGTAGCGCAGGCACAGGGCCAACAGGCGGGGGCTGTACCGCCTGAACAGCTCTTCCCGGGCCTGTCTGTCCCTTCGGGCGCACCTTTGGGCCAATTCCTGCTCTTCCATCATAGTAATAACGTTCCGTCTGGCGGAATACTGCGTCTTGGTTTTGCCCAATATACTGGTTTTCTGCCACTTATGCAAAAACCCTGCTGTCAAAGTACAGCAGGGTTTTCTTGTAAGTCGCTCACAATAAGCAACTTATTTTCCACGGGCGCGGTTCAGGAAGTGCACCATCACGGCCAGGTTCTCTTCGGCATACATGCCCATGCCGTGACCGCCGCCAGCAATCATGTGCAGTTCACTGTCCACGCCGGCGTCCTGCAGCAGGCCGAACAGATGCGGAGCCTCGCAGGGCGGGACCACGTTGTCGGCCGTGCCGTGGAAGATAATCACCGGCGGGTCGCTGGGATCTATGTAGTTGGTGACGTTGAGGGCCTTGAAGCGCTCCTCGTTGTCCTTGAAGGAGAAACCCATCACGGCCTCTTCCGGGCCATGGTTCCAGGTGTCCTCTTCCCGGCCGCAGCTCATGTAGTTGAGGTCGGTTGGACCGGACCAGACGCAGGCGGCGTCTACGCGGCTGGAGAACTCCAGGTTGCCTCCTACGCTGCCTTCCAGCTCCTTTACGTCACCGCTGGTAGCGGCGAGACCGGACAGATGACCGCCGGAGGAGAAGCCGGAAGTGGCGATGAAGGAGGTGTCGAAATGGTACTTATCGGCATTGGCGCGCGCCCAGCGCACCACGCCCTTGATGTCTTCGATCTGGGCGGGGAACTTGGCGTCCTGGGAGGAACGGTGGTTGGGCGTGATTACGGCGTAACCGGCGTCCAGGAGGGCGTTCACTATGGTGCCCAGGTCGGCCATCCCTTTGGAACTGTTGGAGAACCAGGCGCTTCCGTAAACGTGGATCACCACCGGATAGGAAGCCTGCTCCACCTTGGGCAGATAGACATCCAGTTTGTGATACACCTGGTTGTCGCCGGCATAGTCAATATCGGCAAACTTTTCCGAGCAGCGTACGTCAATCTTCGGCATCTGGAATCCGCCGAAACCGCCCGCAGGCTGTGCCTGGAGGGCCGATGCGGCCAGAAGGGCCGCGGCAATGAGTAATAATTTCTTCATTATTAGGGTTTATTAATATTTGCTGACACCGGCTTTGGTCTGTTCCACCGGGCGGATACTGCCGTCCACGGTATACAACAGTTCGTCTACGCAGACGCTGCGGCGGCCGGTAGCCGGTCCGTAGCCATCCAGGGAAAGCGTTCCGTTGTGGTAGAAAAGGTAGCTCTTCCCGTCAAAGTCCACAATGCCGGAATGGATGGTGAAACTGTCTTCGGCCATACCCGACAGCGGGCCCTTGTATTCCCAGGGACCTTGTACGGAAGCGGCCATGGAATAGGAGAGGACTTCCCGTCCGGGCCCCATGGAGGTGTAGGCCAGGTAATACCGGCCTCCGTGCTTGTACAGCCAGGGGCCCTCCAGGTAGTTCTCCAGGGGAAGGGGACGGATTTCTCCTTCCAGTTCCTTCATATTCCTTTTGAGCCGGGCCAGGAAGCAGTTGCCGTATCCCCAGCACAGCCAGGGCGTGCCGTCATCATCTACAAAGACGGTGGGGGCCGATGCGCTCCACCCGCCCTGGGGGGCGTCTTCACTCATGGTATCCAGCACCAGGGCTTTGCCGATGGCATCCGTATAGGGCCCTTCCGGACGGTCGGCCACGGCCACGCCGATGGCCTTGCCAGCCGGATTCTTGCAGCGTGTGGAAACGTAGAAGTAGTATTTTCCGTCCACTTCCATGCACTGGGAGGCACAGGCGTCTCCTTCCGCCCAGCTGAAATCCGAGGGCTTCAGGACGGCGCCGTGGATGGTCCATTCCTGCATATCGGCAGTGGAATAACACAGCCATTCCGTTACGTTGTAACCGTCTTTCCCTTCAAAACCGGGCCTGTCGTCATACTGCTGGTCATGACCGCAGAAGACATACAGGCGGCCGTCCGAAGCCACCATGGGCGCCGGATCGGCCGTAAAGGCATCCCGGAACAGGGGATTGCCCCTGTTCTGGAAAGTGGCCTTGTCCCCCTGCTTGTCCCCGCCGCCGCAGGAAACAAGCAGGATGGCGGCCAAAAGCAGTATTCTGCGGTTCATTATTTTATTTGAAGCTAATCCAGTCAAGGTCCAGGCCACCTTCGTTCACCACCAGTTTCACGTTTTTGAGACCGGTGGCCTTTCCCGTTACGGGCAGGGTGATTTCCTTCCAGGTACTGCTGGCGGGAAGGTCGAAGCTTCCCAGGCTGTCATTGTCGGAGAACCAGATGGAAATCTTGGACGCCTGGGGAGCGCAGTAGCGGACGGTGATGGCGGTGGGATCGGCCTCGCCGAAGTCCACTTCATCGTAGCGTACCCAGCAGTCGGTGCGGCCCAGATGCACGAACCAGCCGTCAAAGGGCTTGGCGGGATCCAGGAAATCAATACCGGTGGCCACGTGGTAGATGGCGCTGTAGCGGTCCATCTGGATCTGGTCCGAGGCCGGCGTCACGCCCACCCCGCGGAAGGTGGGAATCACCTGTTCGATGGAACCGTCGGGGTTGAAGCGCACCTTGTCCACGCGCACGGAGCGGTTCTTGTCGAAGGAAGGGGAGTAGTCGTTGTGGTGATAGAACAGGTACCACTCTCCCTTGTAGTTCACAAAGGAATGGTGGTTGGTCCAGCATTCGTTCACGGAACGCTCCATGATGATACCCTTGTATTCGTAGGGACCCATGGGGTTCTTGCTCATGGCATAGGCCAGCACTTCGGTGTTCTGCCTCACATACGGATAGGTGAGATAGAACCAGCCGTTGGCCTCAAAGGCGAACGGCCCTTCGGCCTGACGGTTGGGAAGGCCTTCCAGGCAGTTCACGCCCACCATCTCCATCTCGCGGTTGCCCCACTTGACCGTGGTCTTGGGGTTGTCGTCGGCAAGCTCTATCATGTTGGGCTTGAGCTTGGCGCAGCGGCCGTTGCCCCAGAAGATGTAGGCATTGCCGTCGGAGGCCTGGAGCACGCAGGGGTCTATGCCGTTGATGCCCTTGATGGGTTCCGCTTGCGGAACATACGGTCCTTCGGGACGGTCAGCGATGGCTACGCCCACCGCAAAGCCACGGCCTTCCCTGGATGCGTTCGGGAAATAGAAATAGTACTTTCCATCCTTTTCCACGCAGTCGGGCGCCCACATGGAATAACCCTCAGGATTACCCCAAGGCACGTTTTTCTGGTCCAGAATCACACCGTGGTCCGTCCAATGTACCAGGTCTTCGGAAGAGAAGGTGTGATAGTCTTCCATACAGAACCAGCGGCGCTCCGGCTCTACCGGGGAAATGATGTCGTGGGAGCAGAAAAGCCATACCTTGTCGCCAAATACGCGAGCGGTGGGGTCGGCCGTGTACAGTCCTTTGATGATAGGGTTCTGGGCAAAGAGCGCACAACCCAGGAATAAGGCGGAAATAACTAAAGCTAATCGTTTCATATAGGGCTACTGTTTTAAGATGTGCGGAATAAGAATATTAGCAGGGCACCGTTCATGTAGGTGCGGAGCGTTTCAGTGTTATCGGTTCAAAACAAATTTACGCGCGTACGCGTATACGCGCTTTCATTATTGAACCCAAAAACAATAGAATTCTTCCACTGCCCGTCCGGAGACCTGTGTGTGAACCAAATTTGATAGAAATAGCACAAAAAATGGTAAAAAGAAAAAATCCGGTCCGGGCTTTCCCGGACCGGATTATCAAGTAGTAAGCTTATAGCTTATTCTGCCTTTGCGGGAGCCTCCCAGCCGGGGTTCTGTACCAGGTTGGGGTTCTTGTCCATCACAGAGGTGGGATAAGGGAAGAACTCGTGCTTGCCCGGCTTGAAGCCCACTTCGTACTTGGCGTCGATAGCCTCGTGGGTGCTCACGGTGTAGAAGCGGCTGTTGGCTTCGCTGCCATTCTCCCAGGTGACCTTTTCGCCACTCTGCGGAGCGCGGTGGATCTTGTCGAAGAGCTTCGGAACATCCTGACCGGCCTGCTTCACGCGGTCGGTATCACCCCAGCGGAGGAGGTCCAGCCAGCGGCTGCCTTCCAGCCAGAGTTCATAGCTCTTTTCCTTCTTGAGGACGTTCATGTCCACACTGCCAAGTGCGGCAAGGCCGGCACGCTCGCGGATCTGGTTCACGGCCCAGGCACCCTGGCCGGCATCACCGCTCTGGAGGCAAGCCTCGGCATAGAGCAGGAGCACTTCGGCGTAACGCATGATGAGACCGTTGTTCATACGGACATTGCCGCCGTAGCGGTCAGAATCGGTCTTGCGGATCAGCTGCTTAAACGGGAGCCAGAAGGACTGTCCATAGAGGCCGTCCTTAGGATCGAGAATACCGATCTTGTCGGAGACCTTCTTCTGCTCAAGCGTCATGGCATTGATTTCTTCACTGTTGTACTCCATACCGTAGACAGCGTCATCGATATGCTTGAGCGTTGCGTCAAAGCGGTAGGAATGACCGTCGTTGGCGAAGAATTCGTCACCGAACCACTGAGGGACACCCAGTCCACCCCAGCCGTCAACACCACCGGTGTACTTTGCCTGAGGGGAAGCACCCTGCACAAAGTGGTCGGAACGCCAGTTCCAGATGTTGGCTTCCATCCAGGTGGAACGCTGGATGATACCGCCCCAAGCACCCAGACCTGCATTCTCTTCGATATTGAGCTCGAAAACTTTCTCTTCGTTGCAGTCGCCTTCCACGTGGAAGTTCTCCCAATAGCGGTTGCCGGGAACCAGGGCATACTTGCCGGAGTCGATAACCTTCTTGAGGGCGGCCTTAGCACCTGCATAATCCTTGACAAAGAGGAGAGCCTTGCCCTGGAGAGCCCAGGCGAAGCCCTTGGTTACCTTTACGGCACCGTCCTTGTCGCCAGTGCTCTTGCGCTCGTCCAGATCCGGAAGAGCAGCTTCGCACTCGCTGGCAACCCACTTGAAGAGGTCTTCGTGGGACATCGGATTGTCGGGATCCTTGTCGGCGTTGAAGGGCAGGCCGTCGGAAATCACATGGTCGATGAGCGGCGGGGTGTTCCACAGGGCGGTGAGGATGAAATAAAGGTATGCGCGCATGACGCGGGCCTCTGCTACGCAACGCTTGGTTGTAGCGGTGGGACCGCCGTTGGGCAGACCTTCCTTGAAGTTGTCAATGACCAGGTTGCAGGCGTAGTTCACCTGGAACAGATTTTTGTAGAAGTGGTCCACCACCTGGTTACCGGAGTCTAGACGGAATTCGTCCAGCTGGGCCATGAAGTCGTTGTCGCCGAAGTTGGAGCCGGCGGCGTACATATCGTCACCGCAGTTGTTGAGGGCGGCCTTGTAGTCCGTGTAGATGGAACTTCCGTCCTGTCCGGTGATACGGGTGACGAACCGGGCGTACGCTGCTGCCAGTGCAGCCTCTGCATCAGCATCGGTCTGGTAGAAAGTCTCGATAGCCGTGACGCCCTTCTGCGGGATGTCCAGGTTCTTCTCACAGGAAGCGACAGCCAGCAGGGCAAAGGTTGCGAGAGCGAAATATAATATCTTTTTCATTTTCTGTATTCATTAAAGGTTAGAAGGTCAGGTTCACACCGAATACGAGCTTCTTGGTGGTAGGATAGGAACCGGAGTCCACGCCACGGGAAGTAGAGCTGTTGAGGGAAGCGGTTTCAGGATCGGCACCCGGATACTTCGAGAAGGTGAAGTAGTCGTCCAGGGAGACGAAGAACCTCAGGTCGCTGATCTTGACCTTCTGGGTGATGTTGCGGGGGATGGTGTAACCCAGCTGGATCTGCTTGATCTTGAAGAAAGAACCGTCGAAGACGCAGGCACTGGAGCTCCAGAAATCCCAGCTGTTGGCAACAGTCTTCATATCGGGATACTTGGCGGTAGCCTTGTTCACGTTGGGGTTGCCCCAGGAGTTCTTCCAGTAGTAGTCCAGGGTGTTGGTCTTGGAACGGTCGGCGGAAACCATCAGGTTGTAGATCTCGTTGCCGGCGGCGCCGGTGCCGAAGACCACCAGGTCGAGGCCCTTCCAGGCGAGGTTGATGGTGACACCATAGGTGATGTTAGGAATACCTTCACCCAGGTACTGCTTGTCGTTTTCACCCGGAGTGGCGGTCTCCTTGCCGTCCTTGTCATAATAGAAGGCGGTACCGTCTTCTTTTACGCCGGCATACTTGAAGCCACGGAAGTACCAGATGGGGTAGCCAGCCTCGAAGGAGGAAACGAGTTTCTCGTTAAGACCGCTCACCACGTCGGTGTTCAGACGGTCCAGCAGGGAGTGAACTTCCAGAACCTCGTTGTGCAGGGTGGAGAGGTTGGCGTTGATGCTGTAGTAGAAGTCACCAATGTGATCCTTCCAACCCAGGTCGAATTCCAAACCAGTATTGAGCACCTTACCGGCGTTCACGGTGGTGGAGCTCACGCCGATTTCCGGCAGCGGGGCGATGGAGATGAGGAGGTCGTTGGTGAGCTTGCGGTACCAGTCCACGGTGAGGGTGAGGCGGTCGCGCAGGAAGCGGGCGTCCAGACCGGCGTCAAACTGCTCGGAGGTTTCCCACTTCAGATTCGGGTTGGCCAGGCCGGAAGGCATGGAACCGTAGGTGGGACGACCGTCACCGGCGGAAGGATTGAACTGGTAGAACTGTCCGTTCAGGGCGATGGAAGTGGAATAGCGATAGCCGCTAAGAACGTTCACGTTACCATTGATACCCCAGGAACCACGGAACTTCAGGAAGGAGACAGCGTCACGGCTGATATTGTTCTTGAAGAACGGCTCGTTGCTCACGGTCCAACCGGCGGATACAGACGGGAAGAAACCCCAACGGGCCTGCTTGGACAGCTTGGAGGAGTCGTATGCATCGGCGCGGAAGTTACCCTGGATGCTGTAGCGATTGTCGAAGCTGTACATCAGACGGCCGAAGTAAGAGAGCTGTGCGCTCATGCCGGGGGCGTTGCCAACGTTCTTGGTGGCATCGGAAGTGAGGTAGTCGATATAGAGGAAGTTGTCCTCATAACCCTTAAGGATGTTGGGACCGGAGGAGGAGATGCTGGCATTATCGCTGTGGCTCTCGGTATAGGACATACCGGCCATGGCGCCAATATTGTGCTTGCCGAACGTACGGTTGTAGTTGGCGAAGTTCTCCCACTGATAGTAGTAGCTGGTGTTCACATTGGCCGAGATGTCGTGGTTGGTGGACTGAGCCATGGAAGTGAGCCAGTAGGGCTTGGTGTAGCTGTGGCTGCTGCTCTGAGCGATACGGTAGCCGAAGCGGGAAGTGAAGGTAAAGCCCTTGAACGGCATGAAGTTGGCGGCCAGGGAACCGCGGATGTTGATACCATCGCTGGTAGCATCGGACTTGTCCCTCTGGAACAGCGGGTTACCGGTTGCCTCTTCCAGGTACTTGGAGGTGCCGTAGAAGTCGTTGTTGTGGGTGGGATCCGTGGGGATGGGGTCACCGGCTGCATAGTGCTCCTGCATACCGCCAGGGGTATTCTTGATGTCGGAGATGTAGGCCGGGGTGAGCGGATCCAGGGAAACCACGGAGTTGAGCACAGAACCGTAACCGTTGGACACGGACTTGCGGCTCCATTTTTCAATGGAGTTGTTGGTGGAGATGTTGAACCACTTGAACAGGCTGTAGTCGGCATTGATCTGGGCGGTGAGACGGTTGTAAACGTCCTTCTTGCCTACCACGATACCGTCGTTGTCCACGTAGTTGAGGGAGGTGAAGAAATGTCCCTTGTTGTTACCACCCTGGAAGGTGATGCCATGCTGCTGGCTCCAGCTGGGCTGGAACACGGAGTCGTACCAGTTGTGGTCCGTACCGTCGTAGCCGTTGGCGGTGAGGAGAGCATCGTTAATATTACCAATATAGGTCTGATACTCGATATAGTCCTTGGCACCGAAGATATCGGCCTTCTTGCCCAGGGACTGCATAGTGAAACGTCCGTTGTAAGTGATGTGGGCGGAGCCTTCCTGACCGGTCTTGGTGGTGATGAGCACAACACCGTTACCAGCCTGTGCACCGTAAATGGCGGCGGAGGCGGCGTCCTTCAGAACCTCCATGGATTCGATCATGGAAGGATCCAGATACTGGATGTTGTCCACCTTCAAACCATCAACGATGAGGAGCGGTCCGATGTTACCGGAGTTCGAGGAATAACCACGGACACGGATGTCGGAACCGGCACCCGGAGCACCGGAGGAGTTGATGATCTGCACACCGGCAGCCTTACCCTGGAGGGCGGCAGCGGCATCGGTGGTGGAACGGTCCTTCAGGTCATCCGAACGGACGGATGCAACCGCGCCGGTGAGGTCGCTCTTGCGCTGGACACCGTAACCGATCACCACGGTCTCTTCAAGGAATTCTGCATCCTCTTCGAGGGTGACGTTGAAAACGGTCTGGTTTCCAACAGCAAAGGTCTGGTCGGCATAGCCGATGCAGGAAACATTGATGTTTGCACCTGCAGGAACGCTGAGACGGAAGGTACCGTCTGCCTCGGTCACAGTACCGATGGAGGCGTTACCAACCACCACTATGGCTGCTCCCACGACGGGGGCACCCGTAGCGTCAACAACAGTTCCGCTAATGGCGCGATTTTGGGCAAAGGCGTTACCTAAGCCCAGCAGGCTGGCCGCAAAGATCATTGCGACAGCCGCCACTTTGGCGAATAATTGCTTTGTCATAGCACATTTGGGGTTAGTTGTTATAATTGATGTGTGTATGTGGTCTCACGACTTTTGCAAATGTACGCATTTATTTTATATGTTCTCTATCATTTTTTGCCCCAAAACAAGAAGAAATGCGCCAGAACCTCCTGAAAGGGCAAATGTGGTCTAAAAGTGATAGTTTTTGGGCTATCAATAGCATAAAAGTCCAACCCGCAGGAATACCCCCGAGTTGGACCACATCAATTTAACAATAACCTCTATCCTGTGCCGATGACCGTAAAGGACACCCAGGAAGGGTTTTTTGCTACCGCGAGATTAGGACAAATCCGTACTCTTTTTTGCGGTTAGCCTGTAAACTGATGACAAGGGCAAAACGCCCATTCGGGGTAATAGAGTGGATAAAGCCACCCTTCCGAAGAAGTTTTGCTTTGCCATAGTTTAATTTTAAGTCAGTGCAAATATAACGAATAATCCTGAATCGGCAAGTAAAATCTCTAATTTTTTTGTACCCGGCCTTGCGGCGCTCTGGCGGGGTTTTAATAATTTTTGGTCTATTTTTAAAAATTTTGTAACTTGCGGGTCAAATTACAAAACCATGAAAAAACATTCGGCTCTTGCGTTTGCAATTGCTTTTATCATATTGTCCCCCCTGTCGGCCGTGGCCGGCAGTTATCGCTTCCAGCGTTTCAATACGGATATCGGTTTGCCGGATAACTCCATCCGGGGAATCGGCCAGGACAGCAATGGCCTCATGTGGCTGTGCACCCGGGACGGGATCTGTATGTATGACGCCCACCACTTCATCCTCCTGGAAGACCCTTCCTGCCCCATTCTGGGGGGGCTTTCCCTGTGGGTGCATGAGGACGGGGAGCACAGGCTCTGGTTCGCTACCAGCAAGGGGATAGGATACTATGAACTGGAAACCGGGGCGGTGAATACCGTTATCCAGTTCGGGGACAATCCGGTGATGGCCGCCCGCCTTACCGGCGACCGCTACGGCCAGATCTGGGCGGCCGCCGGCAACGTATACCGCTGGCGTCCTTCGGACGGTTCCATAGTCCGATACGGCAGCCCGGAGTCTTTCCAGTCGGATGTGATTGAATCGGACATAAACGGCCAGGTGTGGATGCTCTCCACGGAGGGTTCCCTGTATCGGCACAACGTATCTCAGAATGGTTTCGACCTGGTTTGGGCGCCGGAAAAGCCCCTGCCGGGCGCTTCGGTGCGGGATCTTTATCCTTATGGAAACAGCATGCTGTTCTCCGTCCAGCCGGGCGTGGTGATGTCCACGGACATCCACACTGGAAGGACGGAGGAGTTCATGCGGGTGGACACCGGAGAGATCCGTAACATCCTGCACCGGGATGACGGTTCCTTCTGGCTGGGAACGGAAACCGGCGTGCTGGTTGTGGGGGCAGACGGTTCCCGGGAATGGCTGCTCTATAACGGTGGAGACCTCACTTCCCTTTCCGGGGACGACGTATGGTCCATGTTCCAGGACAACGGCGGAAACGTATGGATCGGCATGTTTTACAACGGCCTCAATCTGTACCGGGAGAGTTCCGGTACGGTAACCCGTTTCCTGGGAGAGAGCGAGGGAGGAGATATCCGGGGCAACATGGTCCGCGCCCTGGCACCCATGGGAGACCACCGGATCCTGCTGGGCACCGAGGACGGAGGCCTGTCGATGATGGACCCTGCGGGCGGGAAGGTGGAAGATCTCACCCATCTGCTGGGCTCCGCTTCCCAGTATAATGTGCAGGACCTGTACAACGACGCCGGAACGCTCTGGGTGGCCACTTTCGGCCACGGTCTCTTCCGGCTGGACCTGGATGCCCTCACTCAGACGGGCCATTATCTCACGGACCGGCGCTGCGTGGTGGTATACAAGACGGCCGACGGGACGCTTTGGGCCGGAACTACGGACGGCCTCTATGAGTATAATTGGAGCCAGGACCGTTTTGAATACAGGAAGGAGCTGGGCCACAGTTTCATCCATGCCATTTTCCAGGACAGCCGCGGGAAACTGTGGGTGGGAACCTACGGAAAGGGGCTGTGGGTAATGGACAACGGCGGTTTCCACCGCATCGGCCTGGACGAGAGAGGCAGCGGCTTCTCTTCCAATTATATAACGGATATCACGGAAGACCATGAGTACCGGCTCTGGGTGTGTACGGAAGGCAACGGCGCCTATTATGTCCCTGTCCGTGATACGGACGGAGCCTTTGCCTTTGGCAACATCTCCCGTAAGGAAGGCCTTATCACCAATATTGTCTGTTCCGTGGTGCAGGACTCCCAGGGAACGCTCTGGATGTCCACCTCCCACGGGCTCATCAAGGTGAACAGGGACCTTGGCGGGGTGGCCGATATCTATCTGGAGTCGTCGGCGGGCATCGGCAACCAGTATGCGTACGGGTCCTCCCTGTCGCTGGACGACGGCACCCTGTTCTTCGGCACCAACGCCGGCATGTTCCGTTTCGCTCCCGCCGCGTCGCGGGGCCGTGAAATGCCGGAAGTGATTATTACGGATGTCCTGGGAGAGGCGTCCGGCGGGCTCACCCCCATTACGGAAAAGGGCCGTTCCGCCCGGAATTCGGATTATATCCGTTTCCGGCAGAAGGATTTCTCCGCCTTTACCATCCGCTTCTCCATGCCCTTGTACAGTTCGGCCCGTTCCATCAATTTCCGGACGGTGCTCACCAGTCCCCGCCGTTCCACTTTCCAGGATTTTTCCCGGAACGGCGAGATAACTTATACCCACCTTCCCGCAGGCAAGTACCAGTTCCAGGCCTTTGCCGTGGTGGCGGGTTCTCCTGCGTCCCGTATCCTCACCATAGAGGTGATACCTCCTTTTTACCGGTCCACCGTGGCCTTCATCCTCTATACGCTGCTGCTGCTGGGCGCCCTGGGATTCATGCTGCGTCAGCGGGACAGGCGCCGCAAGATGGAGATGGAAAAGCAGGTGGTCCAGCTGGAGAGCGACAAGCAGAAGGAAGTGTTCGACGCCAAGATCCAGTTCTTCACCAATATCACGCACGAGATCCGTACGCCGCTCACCCTCATCAAGCTCCCGCTGGACAAGATTGTGGCCCGGGAGGATCTCCCGGAAGATACAAAGACGGAACTCCTTACCATGCAGGCCAATACCAACCGTCTGCTCACCCTTACCAACCAGCTGCTGGATATGCGCAAGATGGAGCAGTACGAGCTCAAGCCCAGCTTCATCACGCTGGATCTGGTATCCCTGGTGTCGGAGGTCTGCTCCTGGTTCTACCAGGTGGCGGAAGACCAGCATATCCACATCGAGAGCTCCATCCCCGGCAAGCCCGTGCTGGTGCAGTGCGCCAAGGACATGGTAGAGAAGATCCTTAACAACCTGCTTTCCAACGCCTGCAAATACGGGAACGGTGAGGTCCGCGTGATGATGGTGGTATCGGCCGACGGGGAAACCGTGAAAGTGCGGGTGGACAGCAACGGCCCCCGCATCCCGGAGAAGGACGCGGAGCGCATCTTCGATGCCTTCTACCAGTCGCAGGATACCATGCAGCGCAAGATGCAGGGGACCGGTCTGGGCCTTCCCTTCGCCCGTTCGCTGGCGACGCTTCACCACGGCCGGCTGTATCTGGACACCTGGGTGCCGGAGTGGAACTCCTTCGTTCTGGAACTTCCTGTGCATCAGCCGGATGCCGTAGCACTTCCAGCATCGGCCCCGGTAGAGGAAGGAGAAGGTTTCACGGAAGGAGAGACGACGGAAGAAGTATCTCCGGAGAGCGGTCACCGTCACGTAATCCTCATTGCGGACGACTCACCGGACATGCGCGGCTACCTGGCCAAGGAACTGTCGGACAACTATAATGTGGTAGTGGCCGCCAACGGCCAGGACGCCCTGGACATCGTGAAGAGCCAGCGCATAGACCTGGTGGTAGCGGACATCATGATGCCCCTCATGGACGGCTGCACGCTGTGCAACAACATCAAGTCGGACACGGAACTCAGCCATATCCCCGTAATCCTCCTCACGGCCGCCGTGGGCATGGAAACGCGCATCGAAACCCTGGAGGCCGGGGCCGACGGCTACATAGAGAAGCCGTTCTCCTTTGAGCTGCTGCAGGCCACCATCAACAACCTGTTCCGCAACCGGGATATCGCCAACCAGCAGTTTGTGCACTCGCCGCTGGCCCACTTCAGCAGCGTGGTAACGGGAGAACTGGATCACGAATTCATGGAGCGCCTGCACGAGGTAGTGATGCAGCACCTGAGCGAGCCGGACCTCAATATAGAGACCCTCACCCAGGAGCTGGGCACCAGCAAGTCCACCCTGTACCGGAAGGTGCGGGCCAACCTGGGCCTGAACATCAACGAGTACATCCGGGTGTGCCGCCTCAAGAAGGCCGCGGAGATGCTCTCCAGCCAGAAGTACCGCATCAACGAGGTGGCCTATCAGACCGGTTTCTCCAGCCCGTCCTATTTCGCCACCTGCTTCCAAAAGCAGTTCAACATCTCGCCCTCCAACTTCCTCAAAGGACTCAGATAGTCCCTCCGGGAGTTTTGCGGTTCCTGCTGTAAATCAGTTACTTACAATAATACCCTGCTGTATAAGTGCAGCAGGGTATTTATCTAAACGCTTGATAAATAGCTATTTACACTTTACTGCGGCGGCTTCTACGGGCAGGGCGGCCTTGTAGTTGGCCAGGTAGGCTTCGAAGCCGGCCACATCGGCCGGGTCCGGAGCTATCTCGGTGCCGGTATTGCCGGCGAACACCACCTTGTCCAGGAACTCCGGCAGGCTTAGCTTACCGGCGTTGTTCACCACGTAGGAAGCCAGCAGGGCGATGCCCCAGGCGCCGCCTTCTCCGGCCGTCTCCATCACGGAGATGGGGGAGTTGAGGGCTGCCGCCAGCACGCGCTGGCCCACACCGGGCGTCTTGAACAGGCCTCCGTGGCCGGTGATGCGGTCCACCTTCACCTTCTCTTCCTTGAACAGGACGTCGTTCCCGATCTTGAGGACGCATACGGATGCGTAAAGATGGGCGCGCATGAAGTTGGCCAGGTTGAACTTGTCCAGGGCGTTGCGCACAAACAGCGGGCGTCCTTCGGCCAGGCCCGTTACAGGCTCTCCGGAGAAGTAGTTGAACGAGACCAGTCCGCCGCAGTCGGCATCGCCGTTGAGGGCGTTGTTGTACAGCTTGCCGAAGACCTCGTTCATATCCACGGGAATGCCCAGCAGCTGCTGGTATTCCTTGAACAGGTTCACCCAGGCGTTTAGGTCGCTGGTGCAGTTGTTACAGTGCACCATGGCCACGGGGGCGCCGTCCGGGGTGGTGACGATGTCAATGACCTCGTAAGGCTTGGACAGGTCTTTCTCCATCACTATCATGGAAAAGGACGAGGTACCGGCCGATACGTTGCCCGTGCGGGGCTTGACGGCGTTGGTGGCCACCATGCCCGTGCCTGCGTCGCCTTCCGGCGGGCAGAACGGAACGCCCGGCTTCAGATGGCCGGAGATGTCCAGGTAGCGGGCGCCGTCCTCCGTGAGCACGCCGGCGTTTTCTCCCGCCAGCAGCACCTTGGGAAGGATTTCCCGCAGCTTCCAGGGATAGCCCTTGGGGGCCACCAACTTGTCGAAGGCGGCGATGCGCCGCTCGTCAAAGTCCTTGGTCTTGGCGTCGATGGGCATCATGCCGGAGGCATCGCCCACGCCCAGCACCTTGCGGCCGGTGAGTTTCCAGTGGATGTAGCCGGCCAGGGTGGTGAAGAACACCACGTCCTTTACGTGCGGCTCACCGTCCAGGATGCACTGGTACAGGTGCGACAGGCTCCAGCGCAGCGGCATGTTGAAGTTGAACAGGGCGCTCAGCTCCCTGGCGGCGGCACCGGTGTTGGTGTTGCGCCAGGTGCGGAAGGGAGCGAGCAGCTGGTCGGCGCTGTTGAAGGCCATATAGCCGTGCATCATGGCACTGATGCCGATGGCGCCCAGGCTCACGATCTCCGTGTTGTAGTGTACGCGCACATCCTCGCGGAGGTTGCTGTAGCACTTCTGCAAGCCGGTCCAGATGGCGTCCAGGCTGTAGGTCCAGTAGCCGCCCTCGAACTGGTTTTCCCACTCGTGGCTGCCCTGGGCGATGGGATTGTGGTCCTGGTCGATCAGGACAGCCTTGATGCGGGTACTGCCGAATTCGATGCCCAGGATGGCTTTCCCGGCATCGATGGTCTCGCGTGCGTTCATACTACTGGAGGGCTTTGTTCAGCAGGTAGTAAACTTCGTTCATCCGCAGTTCGCGCTTGAACTTGTGGATGGTGGTGTCTTTGCCGATGTGCAGGAATTCCACGCCGGTGAATTCGGCGAAGTCTCCCCAGTATTCGGCCGTGATGTCATAGCTGAAAGCGCTGTGGTGGGTGCCGCCGGCCAGGATCCAGGCGCAGGCGCCTATCTCGAAGCTGGGACGCGGGATCCACAGGGCCGATGCCACGGGAAGCTTGGGCATGGGCTTGGGTTCGATGCAGTCCACATCCTGCACAATCACGCGGAAACGGTTTCCCAGGTCCACCAGGGTGGCCTTGGCACCGGGGCCGGTCTTGGAGGTGAACACCAGGCGGGCGGTGGGCTGCTTGCGGATGCCGATGCCCAGGAAGTGCACTTCCAGCTTGGGTTTGTCGCTGGCGATCATCGGGCACACCTCCAGCATATGGCTCTGCAGGCAGGAGCTCTTTTCTCCGGCGAAATTGAGGGTGTAGTCCTCCAGGAAGGAGCAGCCGCCGGGAAGGCCCTGGGACATTACCCACAGGGTGCGCTGCAGGCAGGCTGTCTTCCAGTCGCCTTCGGCGCCGAAGCCGTAGCCTTCGGCCATGAGGCGCTGGCAGGCCAGGCCGGGGATCTGGTCGAAGCCAACGAAATTAGGAGCGTTTACATCGGCATCTCCCAGGTCGTCGAAGTTGGTGGTGAAAGCGGTGGCACCTGTGTCTTTCAAGATGCGGCGGAGGGCAATTTCCGCACGGGCGGCATTGCGCACCTTCTCCCAGTACACTTCGGGGCCGGTTTCGTCTATCTTAATGGTATAGAGCTTCTTGTACTCTTCCACCAGGGCCTCGGTCTCTTCCGGGGTAACCTTCTTCCAGTAGTCCATCAGGGAAGACACGGGGCAGTAGTCCACGTGGTAACCCAGGCGCTGCTCAAACTCTACGCGGTCTCCGTCCGTGACGGCCACGTTGTTCATATTCATGCCGAACATGAGGCAGCGGACGTTACGGGCATCGGCCAGGGAGGCGCTTACGCGGGCGAAGATGGCTATGCGGCGCTGGGCCTCGGGATCCTTCCAGTAACCCACCACCACCTTGCGGGGCACTCTCATCCGGGCGCAGATGTGGCCGAACTCTATGTCGCCGTGGGCACTCTGGTTCAGATTCATGAAGTCCATGTCGATGGTATCCCAGGGAATCTCCGCGTTGTACTGGGTGTGGAAGTGCAGCAGGGGTTTCTTGAGGTCCTGCAGGCCCTTGATCCACATCTTGGCGGGGGAGAAGGTGTGCATCCAGGTGATCACGCCCACGCACTCGGGGGCGTTGTTGGCGGCGTTCATCACGTCCTGCACCTCCTTACTGGAGTTGGCAGTGCCCTTATAGACAATTTTTACCGGGATGCTGCCGGAAGCGTTGAGCCCGGCCACCATTTCTTTGGAATGTCCGTCCACGGCAACCACGGCGTCGCCGCCGTAAAGCAGCTGGGCACCGGTCACCCACCATAATTCGCAATTTTCAAATGCCATAATCGTATCAGTTTTGTGTTATTATTTCTTTTTTTGGCCGTAGTAGGCGTTGGGACCGTGCTTGCGGCTGTA
Organism: Bacteroidales bacterium; assembly: GCA_016285175.1. Taxonomy (GTDB): domain Bacteria; phylum Bacteroidota; class Bacteroidia; order Bacteroidales; family UBA932; genus Cryptobacteroides. The sequence continues at coordinate 24,389 of JAEEQF010000006.1, read as the reverse complement.
ATGTTTCTCAATGAGGTGCTTGTTCATCGAGGGCTGGCTGGATTCGAAGGGGCCCTTGTAAACGGCACTGCACAGATGGACCGAGGAAGCTACGAAGGCCATTTTGGCCACCTGTTCCAGCACCACGGCATTGTGCACGGCGTTATCGGCGTCCGTGCCCCAGGCGAAGGGCCCGTGGTTCTTGACCAGCACGGCCGGTGTATCGTCCGGATTGATGTCCTTGAAACGCTCCACGATCACGTTCCCCGTTTCCTTCTCGTATTCGCCGAATACCTCGGCCTTCTTCATGTCCCGCGTGCAGGGGATATCGTCGTGGAAATAGTCGGCGTGGGTTGTGCCGATATTGGGGATGTCCCGCCCGGCCTGGGCCCATGCGGTGGCGAAGGTGGAATGGGTATGCACCACGCCGCCGATGTTGGGAAACGCCTTATACAGAACCAGATGGGTGGGCGTGTCGGAGGAGGGCCGAAGGTCCCCCTCCACCACGTTTCCGTCCAGGTCTACCACCACCATGTCCGAAGCTTTCATGGTTTCGTAGGATACACCGCTGGGCTTGATCACCACCAGGCCGCTCTTGCGGTCTATGGCGCTCACGTTGCCCCAGGTGAAGATGACCAGCCCGTGCTTTACCAGGTCCAGGTTGGCCTTGAATACCTTTTCTTTCAGTTCTTCCAACATAGCGCTACCACAGGAATACATAAATCAGGGTTACCAGGGCGATGATGCAGAAGGCGCCGATGTTATAACCCTTGCTGGTATGGAACAGGCTGAGGTCGATGGGCAGGGCCTTGGGATCCTTCTTCTTGTCAAATACATTGCTGTACAGCCAGATGGCCTGGGCGCCGATGAGAGCGCCAAAGAAGAAGAAGGCCTGGAAGCCGATATCGTTGAGATAGGCGATGAAGTGGTTGTCCGGCGTGGCACCGGCAGGGAGGCAGGCGCCCCAGATGACCACGATGGCGGCCAGCAGGATGAAGAACGCGCCGGTGCAGCCCAGGATGCGGGCCCACTTGGTCATACTGGCGCGGTCCTTGGCGGTAATCTCCTCGGCATCCACGACTTTATGGTCTATGAGGGACATAATCACGTGGAAGACCAGCAGGATGATGAAGATGTAACCGGCACGGAGCTGGAACGGCACGCCGCCCAGGAAAATCTTGAACAGGATGCCCAGGGGAATGACGATGATGGCGCTCCACACGGCGGCACGGGCGCTGGAACGTTTCCACAGCAGGCCGAGGCCGAAGACGATGATGATGCCGGGATAGATGAAGCCGGAATACTCCTGGATGTACTGGAAGGCCTGGTCCAAGCTGCCCAGCAGCGGCTTAACGGCGATGAGGGCGATGACAAGGGCGCAGAGCGAAGTGATACGGCCAACGTTCACCAGTTTCTTGTCGGAAGCTTCCTTGTTGATGTACTTCTTGTAGATGTCCATAGTGAACAGCGTGGAAGTGGAGTTGAGCATGGAAGCCAGCGAGGAGATGATGGCGGCGGCCAGGGCGGCGAAGGTGAGACCCTTTACGCCCACGGGCGTGAAGTTGCGCACCAGCCAGGGATAGGCGTCGTCGGATACGTTGATGGAACCCTGCAGGCCGGTGAAAGCATCCGGATGGAGGGAAATGTAGTATGCGCAGATGCCAGGGAGGCACACGATCACGGGGATCAAAATCTTGAGGAAGCCGGCGAACACCAGACCCTTCTGGGCTTCTTCCACGCTCTTGGCGGCCAGGCCCTTCTGGATGATGTACTGGTTGAAGCCCCAGTAGCCCAGGTTGGTGAGCCACACACCGCCCACCACGGCGGCGATGCCCGGCACGTTGGCGAAGGCGCTGGCGCTGTGGCTCTGCTGGATTACCAGATGCAGGTGCGTATCGTGGATATGGGTTCCGGTGGTGAGGTCGTGGTAAATGTTGCCCAGACCGGCCAGGGCGCCTTCTCCGCCGCCCACGGCCTTAAGGGCGAACCAGGCGGTGATGAGGCCGCCGCCCACCAGGAAGGTAACCTGCAGTACGTCCGTCCAGGCCACGGAGGCCAGACCGCCGTAGATGGAGTAGATACCGGCGATGAGGAACAGGCACACCACGATGACCATACGCATGGAGATGGTAAGGCTGCCGATCTCCAGCACGGCACCCTGCAGGCCCAGGATCTGCTCGATGGCCAGGGCTCCCAGCCAGGCGACGGAGGTGAGGTTCACGAACACATACAGGAACAGCCACAGGATGGAGAACGCAAGGCCCACACCGTCGTTGTAACGTTCCCGGAGGAACTGCGGGATGGTGAAAATCTTGCGTTTGAGCATAATGGGCAGGAGGAATTTGCCGATAACCACCAGGGTGACGGCCGCCATCAGCTCATAGGCTGCGGTGGCGATACCGTCGGCATAGGAGGTGCCGGACATGCCGATAAACTGTTCCGCCGAGATGTTGGCGGCAATCAGGGAGGCGCCTACCGCCCACCAGGTGAGGGTGTTGCCTGCCAGGAAATAGTCGTTGGCGCTCTTTTCCTTGCCTTTCTTGTTGCGTCCAAGGAACAGGCCCAGGAAAATGAGCACCGCCAGGTAGATCATAACGATCACCAGGTCGATGGTCCGGAAACCTGAAGCCGAGATTTGATCCAGAATACTCATAAGCTAGAAATATGGTTTAAACTTTGTAAGTCCTTGCGGTTATCCTTACAAAGTTAATCAATTAAAACGTTAAAACAACTACTTTATTCTACCTTTTTCCCCCACCAGGTGGCGTTGAGGGTCTTCTCGGTTCCGGCGTAAACCAGGGTGGCCGTCCGGGGAGAGGCCTCCCAGTCGGCTTCCCTCGCCACAACCAGCACCACCTTCTTTCCGCCGGTGGTGAAAGTGAGGTACTGTTTTGCCTCGTCAAAGCTCCAGCTGCCGGTGAGGGCGCCGGAAAGGGTTCCGTCGGCCTTGAGCTCCAGGTTGGAAGAGGCGTCCTGCTTGCCGTAGTCGTATTTGAGGTTGATGTGTTCCCACTTGCCCGCCAGGTCGGCCGCCTTGACGGCGCTCTTGTCGGAAAGGCCGGCATAGCGCTCCGGCAGGGCGATCGGCCAGAGGTTGTCCAGCTCGTCGGCCGATGCCGGGCACCAGACGATGCGGCGGATGTGGCCCATCATCAGGGCGTTGCTGTAGGCGTTCCCGCCCACGTTCACGGGAAGGCGGCCCTGCGAGGCGTAGAACCAGTCCCCGGTCCCTTCCTGCTGGAAGACGGCGCAGTGGGAGATGCCCACCCAGCCGTATCCCTTGGAGAATTTGTAGGGATGGGTGACGATGGGGAAGCAGTCCCCGCGGCCGTTGGTGAAGTTGCGGCCGGTAATGTCCAGGTACGGTCCTTCGATGTTTTCGGAGCGTACCACGCGGGTATTGTAGGGCACATCCAGGCCGTCGTAGGCCATGAACAGGTAGTAATAGCCGTCTTTATAGATGATTTCCGGGGCTTCGCTGCCCTGCCAGCGGGAATTGGCCGAACGGGTACCCACCCGGGACCCGTAGCGGACGCGCAGGTCTATGGCCGTATCGGCCCAGGGGTCTCCCAGGTCGTTCACGGGCATGCCCGTTTCCGGGTTCAGCTCCAGCAGGGCGAATCCGCTGTGCCAGGAACCGTGGATCAGGTAGTGCTTGCCGCTCTTGGGGTCCACCAGATAGGTGGGGTCGATGGCATTGTAGTAGAAATAGGCCTCCCAGTCGTTCTGGTTGGGGCGGGCCCAACCGTCCTTGCCCTTGTCGGAGGAGGAGGTGGTTACAAAGCCGTAGTCCGTCCAGTTGCCGGTTTCGGGAGCGGTGGTTTCGGCCATGCCGATGAAGGCGCGCTCCGTCCAGGAACCGTCAAAGGCCTCGCTGGTCTTTTTCCCGGTCTTGATATAGTTGTCGATGACGATGCAGTAATACATCCGGAGCCGTTCCTCCCCGTTCACTTTCACCGTGCGGATGACGGGAGCCCAGTAGCCGTAGGACAGATTGGCCCGGCCGATGGCCTCCAGCCCCATCCGCTTGCGGATTTCGTTCAGGCGGGTATAGACCCAGCCCGGGGCGTCCGAGAAGGGACCGGGAACATAGCTCCAGTTCACCAGGTCCTTGGAACGCTTGCCCGGGAAATGGACGTGGTCCTTGCCGTTCAGGTGTTCGTTGCCGTAGGAGGCGTCCGTGTTGAACATATAGTAGTACCCCTTGTAGTAGGCGATGGAAGGGTCGTGCACGTTGGCCAGGTTCCACTGGTCCTTGCTGCCCCAGCCGGCTATGCTGGCATAGCTGTCGGCATAGGAAGGGATGGAAACGCCGTCCGTCACCTTGGGCTCCGCTGCGGTGCCGCTCCAGCTGCCGGTGGCGGTGGGCTGGATGGCGGAGTAACCCGTTTCCCCTCCCGAAGGACCCGGGTCCGGGGGAGTGGAGGGCGTAGTGGTCCCGCCGTTGGGATCGGTCTGGATGCCGGTAGGTTCATCTGGTTTGGTGCAGGCGGCTACGGCCAGCGCAACGCAGAGGGCTCCGGTGAAAAGTATGGAAATTCGCATAGCTTAAAATTATGTGGGGACGGAGACCTAACCCCTGTCCCGTCCCCACAAAGTTAATGAAAAATATGTAGATATGCTATTACAAAGCCGTTACCGGATGCACGCGACCGTATTTCTGCAGGAATTCGGGACCGTTGTCGGTACCGTTGTTGGCAGAGTTCCCGTGGATGTTCTTGTTGGCGTTACGGATTCCCTGGAAGATGGGGAAGTACTCGTAGCCGGAATTGTAGTATTTATAGGAAAAGTCGGAGGCGGTGCTGGTGGTAAGTTCCTGGGTGGAAACCGGGGTGCCTTCGGCCGTATCCAGGATGTAGCAGCTGTGCTGCTTGATCTGGTCCAGGCGTCCTTTGTCGTAGAAGAAGCCCCAGCGGATGAGGTCGATGCCACGGCCGTTCTCACAACCGAATTCCTTCGGGCGCTCCACGTTGGCAATCTGTTCGAAGAGCTTGTCGGCGGTGCCGAAATCGGCCAGGGACAGGTCTGAGAGGCCGGCGCGGCGGCGTACGATGTTGATGTACTCGATGGCTTCGGCCGTGGGACCTTCCAGCTCGTTGATGCACTCGGCGGCACGCAGGAGCACGTCGCTGTAACGCATCAGGCGCAGGTTGATGCCGCAGTGCAGGCCCGTAGTGATGCTCTGGTAGATATTGTTGCGGGCGTTGGTGAACTTGGCGATGGAAAGGCCGCCCTGGGTCTTGTTGGAGCGCGGCGTGGCGGTGATTTCCTGCTGGTACACAATGTTGGAACGGGGGTCTCCGCCCATCGGGTAGGCTGCGTTGGTGGTGCCGGTGTAGGCGCTGTACTCGGGCTCGTAGCTCACGATGGTCCAGTACAGGCGGGGATCCAGCGTACCGTCGGTGCAGCGCTCGGCCTTGAACAGGTTGTACAGCCAGGGAGAGGCTGCCAGGTCGCCCCAGCTGCCCAGTTCCTGGGAACCGTAGTTGGATTCCACGGCGTGGCCCTGCGTGGCGTTGGTGGAGATGTTCACCGGGGTCCACTCCTCGTCGGAGCCGCCCATCCCGTAGTCCAGGAACTGGACCTCGAAGAGGCTCTCGGCGTTGTTCTCGTAGGCGGCGCCTTCCCGGAAGTTGTCGCCGTAGTCGCGCATGAGCTCATAGTGGCCATACTTGCCGTTGATGATGTCCTTGAGCACGGCCAGGGCTTCGGCATACTTGTGGCGGAACATCAGGGCGCGGGCATAGTAGCCGGCGGCGGCGCCGCTGGTGGCACGGCCCTTGGCCCATTCACCGCCCTTGTCGCGGCTGGGAAGGGTGAGCATCGCGGTGCTCAGGTCCTGCTCGATCTGGTCGAAGATCTGGTCCTGGCTCACGTTCTCGGCATACATGGACTCGATGGAGGAGTACTGGGCATAGTCCGTGAACAGGGGCACTTCCTGGTAATAGGTGGCCAGGGTGTAGTAGGCGAGACCGCGCAGGAACAGGGCCTGGCACTGGATGTCCAGCAGGTTCTCCGTGATGTTCTCCATTTCGTTGATGCGGGAAAGCACCAGGTTGCAGCGGTTCACCACGTGGAAGTTGTCTCTCCAGGGCCACTGGTCGCCGATATCGATCTGGCCGCTGGAATTGAGGTTGTCGTAGGGGAGGTACCACTGCTGGGAGGAGTTCCACACCTCGTCGCCGCGGACGGCGTCCAGGGTGTAGCCCACGCGGGCGAAGGTGCCCTCCAGGCGGATGCGGTTATAACAGGCGATGAGCGCCTCGTTCAGGTCCGACTCCGTGTAGCCGAAGTCGTAAGTGGTCTGGTTGTTGGGGTTCTTGACATCCAGTGCCTTGTCGCAGGAAGCCACGGAACCGATTACAGCGAGGGAAGCCAGAACAACAGCTATCTTTTTCATAATCTCGTTCATATTAAGGTTGGACATCTTTAGAAGGAAAGTTTCACGCCCAGCATCACCGTGGTAGGGGCGGGATACGAGCAGTAGTTGTAACCAGGGGTGAAGGCACCGCCGGCGAAGTCAATGTTGTATCCGCGGTACGGGCTGATGGTCAGCAGGTTCTGTCCGGAGACATAGATGCGGCCGCCGCGTACGAAAGCGTTCTCGCCGAAGAGGTTCTCGGGCAGGTTATACCCCAGCTCCACGTTGGCGATCTTCCAATAGGCACCGTTCTGCAGGTAGCGGGAGCTGAACATGTCGTTGGTGATGGAACCGGTGGACTTGTAGTACACGCGGGGCACGTTGGTGTTGGTGTTGGACGGAGTCCAGGCGTTGAGCAGGTCCACGCTGCGGTTGGTCATGCCGTAGGAGCTGCGCAGGGTCATGTCCACGAAGTCCAGCAGCTGGTAACCGGCTGCGCCGAAGGTGGAGACGCTAAGGTCGAAGTTCTTGTACTCGAAGCGGGCGCTGAGGCCGAACTGGACCTTGGCCATGCCGCTGCCGATGAACGTCTGGTCGTCGGCCGTGATCTGGCCGTCCGGCACGCCGTCCGGGCCGCTGATGTCCTTGTAGGCCACGTCGCCGGGCTGGGCACCGTTCTGGGTGACGTAGTTGCCCAGGGAGTTCACGCGGTTGTCAATCTGTTCCTGGCTCTGGAAGATGCCTTCGTACACATAGCCGTAGAATCGGCCCACTTCCTCACCGATTTCGGTGCGGGTGTAGGCATCGTTGCGGGCTTCGCCGGAAGGTCCCAGGGACACCACCGTGTTCTTGGGGAGGGTGACGTTGCCGGAGAACTCGTACTTGAAATCACTGCTGTAGTTGCGGTAGGTGGCGGAGAGCTCGATACCGGTGTTGCGCATGGAAGCGGCGTTCATGGTAACGGTCTCGTTGGTGGCGCCGGCTTCGGCCGGGACGGGCACGCTGTAGAGCAGGTCCTCGGAAAGGGCGTTGTAGTAGTCCACGTTGAATTCGAGGGCGCCGCCGAACATGGCATAGTCCAGGCCGATGTCCAGGGTCTTCTTCTTTTCCCAGTGGATGGCGGTGTTCACGTAGTTGGAGATGGAGGAACCGGTGACCTTGTTGCCGCCGAAGCTATAGGTGTAGTTTCCGCGGGCCATGGTGTCCATGAACTGGTATTCGCCGATGTTCTCGTTACCCAGCACACCGTAGGAGGCGCGGAGTTTAAGGAGGCTCACCAGCTGGGGATCCACCGTGAAGAAGGGCTCCTTGTCAATTCTCCAGCCGATGGAGGCGGAAGGGAACCAGTCCCAGTGGTTGCCGCTGGAAAGGCGGGAGGAACCGTCGCGGCGGACCGTGGCCTGGAACAGGTAACGGCCGTCGTAGTCGTAGGTGAGTCGGCCGATGTAGGAGGCCAGCACGTGCTCGCTCTCGTAGGAGGAGGCGTCGCGGTCGGCGGCGTTGCCCACCTGGAGGTAATACGGTTCGGGCATGTTGTTGCCCCAGCCGGAAAGCGTATGGTAGAGTTCACGCTCGAAGGTGATACCGGCCACGGCGTTCAGGTGATGCAGGCCGAACTTTCCGTCATAGGTGAGGTAGTTCTCCACCAGGAAGTCGGACATGCTGCGATAGCCTTCGGTGAGGCGCTCGTTGCTCTTGGACAGGTAGTTGGTGGTACTCTGGATGAAGGAAGGGACAAAGGTGAAGTCCTTGCAGTAGGTACGGCTGTAAGAGAGGTTCAGGTTGTAGTCCAGCTTGTGGTTGTCGTTCTTGAGGCCGACCATATCCAGCAGGTCCACGGTGGCGGAACCGGTGGCCACCACGCGGTCCACGATGGTGTTGCGCTCCAGCAGGTTGTTGTAAAGGAGCGGGTTGGTCATACGGATGTCACCGTGCACGTCGTCGTAATAGGTGCCGAAGCCCCAGGAGTCGTAGGAATACTCGGAAGCGGCCGAGATGGTGCGGTCCAGGAACCAGGTGTCGCTGTCATAGGCCTTGATGGACGGGGGCATCAGCAGGGCCGATGCCATCACGGGATACTGCGTGCCGTAGAGGCCCTGCACATACTCGTTGGCGTTGGACAGGGACATGCTGTCCTGGCTGCTGTGGGAATAGACCAGGCCGGTGCGCAGTTTCACGAACTTGATGTCCATGGTATTGTTCACGCGGGCGGTGAAACGGTCGTAGTTGGGACCGGCGCCCACCATGGTGCCCTTCTGGGAGAAGTAGTCCAGGGCCACGTTGAAGGTGCTGTTCTCGCCGCCGCCGGAGAGGTTCACGTTGTGGTTCTGGCGGATACCGGTCTTGAACACGGCGTCGAACCAGTCGGTGTTCACCTTAGCGGGATCCACGTACTTGGCACTGCTGGGATCATAACCGGCGGGAACGGCCAGGCCGCTGTTGTCGAAGGCCATGCGGACGAATTCGCCGTACTGGGCCGAATCCATCACCTTATAGACGTTCTTGCGGATTTTGTCCACACCCATATAGCCGGTGTAGTCCACCCGGATGGGCTGGTTCTTCTTGCCGCCCTTGGTGGTGATGATCACAACGCCGTTAGCGGCACGGGAACCGTAGATGGCGGCCGCCGATGCGTCCTTGAGCACCTGGATGGTCTCGATATCGTTGGGGGAGAAGTCCCGGATGGTGGTGCCCATCGGCACTCCGTCGATCACATACAGCGGGGCGGTGCTGCCGAAGCTGCCCAGACCGCGGATGCGCACGGCAGGGTCGGCACCCGGCTGGCCGTCGGAAGTGATCTGCACGCCGGCCACCTTGCCTTCCAGCATGGTGGAGATGTTGGAGTGGGAAACCTTCTTCATCTCGTCGGCATCCACGATGGCCACCGAACCGGTGAGGTCCACTTTCTTCTGGGAACCGTAGCCGATTACCACCACCTGGTCCAGGAGGGTGTTTTCGGTCTGGATGGTGATAGTGCCCAGGTCTCCGCCGCGGGTAATGGCCATTTCCAGGGTCTCATAGCCCACGGAAACGATCTGGATGGTGCTGCCTTCCGGCAGGGACAGGGAGAATTTACCGTCGAAGTCGGTGGTGGTGCCCAGGGTGGTTCCCTTGACCACGATGCCGGCGCCCAGGGCGGGCTCACCGGTCTCGTCCACTACGGTACCGCTGATGGTTACGTTGTTCTGGGCCAGTGCCACATAACCGTTCCGTCCGCCAAAGACAGAGGGAAGGGTGGCCAGCAGGCCGCAAAGTACTATACTTGCAAATATCTTTTTCATATCTTTTCTGCCTTTGGATTAGTCGAAGATGAGGTAGGACTCTTCCGTCACGATGGCGAAAGTGACATCGGCGGAGTCTACGGAAATGTTGTCGTAGAACTGGAAATGTTCCACTCCGTTCCCGTCAATCACGTGATAGCGGATGCTGGCAGTGCCTGCTCCGTCGTTGGCTACGGTAATGTCCACCTGGGAACCGTTGATGGAGCCCATAAAGGCGTCCCAGTTCCAGTCGCAGGTGTTGTTGATGAGGGCGCAGGCATCGCCGATGCTGGCGCCCCAGCCATAGTTGTCCATCCGGACTACGCCGTACTCGTTCATGTCGGCCTTCCGGAGAATCACGCAGGGGCTGTGCCAGTTGCCCAGGTTGTCGGAACTCACCTTCATGCTTACCGTCTGGGTGGTGCCTGCCGGCACGTTCCAGTTGTTGGAGAAGGTGGTCCACCAGCCGTTGCTGAAGTCCTGGGCGCCCACGGGCTCGGCCTGGGCGGGCTGGTCGCTCGCCTTCACCACCAGGGTAGCGGAAGTTTCGAAGCGGGTGCCGTCCACTGCGGTGTAGGAAACCTTGGCTGCGTCGCTGTACACACCTTGCTCCACCCTGCGGAACAGCTTGTCTTCGGGAATGACCACCTCACAGTCGGCGGTCTTCACCGGAATGCGGGAACCGTCGGAATAGACGGCCTCCACGAAGGTGCCTTCCGGGGAAAGGACGATGTTGCGGGCGCCGCCGATCAGGAAGGCGTTCACCTGGGCCTCAATGCCGGTGAGCTTGGCGTCCACGGCGGGCTTGTCCAGGACGATGAGGTAGGATTCCTCGGTCACGATACCCATCTGGAGGTCGGCGCTGTCCACGGTGATGCCTTTATACTCCTGGAAGTGCGTCTCGCCGTTGGCGTAAGTGACGTTGTAGCGGACGTTGGCGGTGTTGTCGCCGTTGTTGGTTACGGTGATGCTCACGGCCGACATATTCTGGTTGGCGGCAAAGATGTCAAAGTTCCAGTCGCTTTCCAGCGTGGCGGTGCCATAGCCGTCACCCCAGCCGAAGCTGTCCTGGCGCACTACGGCGTATTCGTTGAGGGCCGCTCCGCGCAGGATGGTGCACGGGCTGTGCCAATTCTCCAGATTGTCTGAGTAAACGAAGAGGTGGACGGTGACGCTTTCGCCGGCGGGAACGGGTTTGTCTGCGCTCAGGAAAGTGCTCCACCAGGCATTGCTGAAGTCGGGGGCGCCGATGGCTTCGATACCCATCTTCACGGTCACAGGGCAGGTGGTCTTGACGCCGGAGAACTCAATCTCCACGTCCTGGGTGCCGGCAACGGGCTGCACCTGGCCGAATACCAGGGCGGCGTTGTCCAGTATCATCGAGGAGCCGTCCGACTTGAAGCCGGTCACCTCCAGGCCCTGGGTGTAGAACGGAACGGGCTGGTCGAACACGTAATAAGTGGTGGTGACAGGCAGCTTGGTGACGGCGATGGAAGCGAAGTCGGTTACCTCAAAGTTATAATAGGCGGCAACCGGGTCTCCGGCCTTGCCCAGCTTGGTCTTGGCATAGGAGACCACTACGGTCTTGGTGCCGGTGGTGGTCATATCGGGCTCTATGATATAAAGGTCTTCCTTGGGAACCACGGCGCTGAAGCCATCCTCGAACACGGCGGTGGCAATGGTGCCGCCCCAGTAGTCTTCCTCACCCAGGGCGATGGCCGCAGGAGTATTGGACAGCTGCAGTTCCATCAGCGGGAAGTCCGGAATCTCGGCAATCTCGGAAGGAACCAGGTAGGCCTTCTTGATGTTGAAGTGGCTTCCGTCGGCTATGAGGAACAGGTTGATGTCGTCTACGGCCGATACCTTCTGGTTGTATTTCTCAACGATGGTGAAGCCGTCCGTGGCCACATTCTTCACTTCCAGGTAGGCTGCGCCGGCGCGGGCGTGGTCCAGGGTGAGGGTAACATAGGCACCCTGCATCTTCTCGCGGAATTCGTCCCAGTTCACCTCGCCGCCGCCGTAGTCGAATTCAATCACGGCGTTGTTGTAGTCGGCATTGCCCCAGCCGTACCAGTCGGAGCGGAGCACAAAATATTCGGAATAACCGTCGGTGTCGCGTTCGCCGTTGGCCACGCAGGCGTTCCAGTTGTTCCAGTTGTTGGCGCCGGAACCGAAGTTCTCGAACTCCAGGACCAGTTTCTTGCCGGAGGGCACACTGAAATACTGGCTGAATTCAGTCCACCAGCCGGCACTGTTGTCTTCAGCGCCAACCAGGGATACCGTGATGGGGATTTCGGTGTACTCGTCGGACTGCTTGGCAGCCTGTTCCGCCTGATACTCCGCAATCTTTCCGGCCAGGTCGTCCGGAGGAGTCACGGAATAGGGCTCCAGGCCGGTACACCCTGCCGATACCACTGCCGCAAAGGCAGCCGCGCAAAGCGCTTTCAGCATTAGAAGTGGGGTTTTCATGTTACGTTGGTTAGTTAGTTAATATAATGTATTATCATTTTTTATAGGGAAACCACCGGCCACCCGTCCCCGCCCCAGCGGATGGGGCGCGTGAGCAGGTGGGAGTTGTAGTTCATTTCCTTGTCGTAGCAGTGGAAAAAGAGCTGGTCGCCCTCTTCCGTGGGGACCACGGCGCAGTGTCCCACACCGGGATAGCGCTCGTTGCCCACCAGCACGGGCGTTCCGCCGCCTTCCATCAGGGCGATGCCGTCCTTGTCCACGTAGGGGCCGGTAACCTGCCGGCTGCGTCCCGCCACCACCTTGTAGGTGCTTTTGGCGCCGCGGCAGCAGAGGTCATAGCTCACGAATAAATAATAGTAGCCGTCCCGCTTCACGATGAAAGGGGCTTCCACGGCGCCGTTGCCGGGGTTGAAGTCCATTCCGCGCGGATCGGCCTTGATGGCGTCGTCGGTGAGGGAGGTATCCTCGGCCGTCCCTTCCGGCCGACGGCACAGCGGGTACCACTCCTGCGGTTCGGCCGCCCGGGTGAGCGTCCGGTCCAGGCGCACCAGTTTGATGCCGCCCCAGAAGGAACCGAAGGAAAGCCAGGGGGTGTTGTCGTCGTCGATGAAAAGGTTGGGGTCGATGGCGTTCCACAGGTCCCGTCCCGCCACCGAGCGCACTACGCAGCCGTGGTCTTCCCACTTATAAAGGGGGGACGCCGGGTTAAGCGTACGGTTGGTGGCGACGCCGATGGCGCTGTCGTTCTTGCCGAAGGAAGAACAGGAATAATATAAATAATAAAGGCCGTCGTGATAGCAGATGTCCGGAGCCCAGGTATGGCCGCGGTATCCGGGAACGGATTCCAGCGCCCACTGGGGCGGATTGTCGAACACGCGTCCTGCGTATTCCCAGTTCTCACGGTCGGGGGAAGTGAAAATGCTTACACCGGTTCCGGTACAGAAGAGGTACCAGGTACCTTCACACTGAATGGCCACCGGGTCGTGTGCCGGAGGTTGCGCAAAGGCGCTTGTCAGTACAAAGAACAGGGCCAGAGGGGCCAGGATTTGCTTCAGTGTCATTAGTCGGATGGTTAACCGAAGCAAAGGTATAAAGCTTTATCGGCCTAAAGGTGCACAAAAAAACCTAATGGGTGGATTTTTGAACAATCGTGTTTATTCCTCTTTCCCCAGGGAGCTGGGCGTGATGCCGTACTCTTTGGTGAAACAGCGGGTGAAGTACTTGGGGTCGTTGAAGCCCACCTCGTAGGCGGCTTCCGCTACGGTTAATCCGCTGCCGCTTTCCAGCATTTCCCGCGCCAGCGTGAGCCGGTAGGTGCGGATGAGCTGGCCGATGGACTGTCCGAAAGCCTCCTGCAGGCGCGAGTTCAGGAGGGTCTTGCTCATACCCATGGCCTGGCAGAATCCGTTCACATCCAGGTCCGGGTTGCGGTAGAGGCTGCGGAGCGTGTCCAGCGTCTTCTCCTTGAACGGGTCTTCCTGCCGGATGCTCAGGATCTTGCGGTAGGCCAGTTCTTCGTTCTGGTGCAGGAGCACGTCGTTCTGCCGCCGGAGCTCTTCGGCCTTTTCCTCTACCAGCCTCTTCTGTCCGGACAGCTCCCGGGTGCGTTCCTCCACCATCTGCCGGAGGGTTTCCCGCTGGCGGATGAGCGCGCGCATCCGCAGCTGCAGGAACAGATAGGCCAGTGCCAGCAGGTTCAAGGTCATCAGCAGATAGAACCACCAGGTCCGGTAATAATGGGCTTTTACATACACAGGAACATCCAGGCTGCCGGCCATCTTGCCCGTTTCGTTGAAGGCGCGGATCTGGAAGAGATAACGCCCGTGCGGCAGGGCCGAGTAGACGGCTTCGTGTCCGGGTGCGGGCAACTCCTGCCAATGGTTGTCCAGGCCCTGGAGGCGGTACTCGTAATGGATTTTCCGGGCCACATCCGGCGTGAGGGCCGAAAAACTGATGCGCAGGGAACGGTCCCGCTCATGCAGCCGGATGGCTTCGGGGGAGGATTCGAACGATGTGCGGTCCTCTATCTGCACGGAAGTCAGGCGGAGCGGACTTTCCTCCCGGTCGGGCGTATACTGGGAGGGATTCACCGCGGAAAGTCCGCCGGTGTGGCCGAAGTACAGCATCCCGTCCTCTCCCTTGCAGGAGTTGTTCCAGTAGAACTGGTTCCCGGCCAGGCCGTCTTCCCGGAAGAAGGAACAGAGGGCCTTCAGGGAAGGGTCCCATACGTTCAGGCCGTGCTCCGTACTGATCCAGATCCGTCCCTGGTTGTCTTCCTGCAGGCTGCGGACGCGGTTGTTGGACAGGCCGTCGCGGGTGGACAGGCGGGTAACCTGCCAGGAATCTCCCTCCAGGACGTGGTAAACGCCGTTCCCGTTGCTGCCCAGCCAGAAAGTGCCGTCCGAGGCCTCCAGGATGCAGCAGATCATCTCTTCGGCCGCCGATTGGGGATTGTCCAGCGGATGCCCGTAGTGGGTGGACGGATACCCGGGGCTCCGGGTGTCGATGACATACAGACCCTGCCGGCAACCCATCCAGAGCCGTCCTTTCCCGTCCAGGTACGATCCGATGCAGCCGTTGGCCGATCCCGGTTCCAGCAGGGGCGTAAGGCTGTCCGAGCGCAGGTCATAGGCATAGACGCCCGAATTGGCCCCTATATATATATGTTGTCCGTCCGGGTCCGTTTCCAGGGCTCCCACAAAATCCAGCAGACGGTCCTGGTTATTCAGATGGCGCAGCACCCGGTGGGGCTTGTCCGTGGAAACCAGATCCAGCCCGGCGCCCCAGGTTCCCACCACCAGCGGGCCGCCGGGAATCTGCCGGAGGGCGCTCACGCTGTTGTGGCCCAGGCCGTTCTGCGTAGTGAGGTGCGTAAAATGGCTTTCTCCGGCGTCGCGGATGCTGAGGCCGCCTTCCACGCTGCCCACCCACAGCGTACCGCCGGGAGTCTCCCATACCGCATTCACCGTGCCGGGGCCCAGCGAGGAGGCCGATGACGGGTTGTGGTACAGGTTGCTCACATCCAGGCGCCTGGGGGTGTAGATGCGGAGGCCCTGGGTTTCCGTCCCCACCAGGATCCGTTCACCCTCAACGTGGACGCAGTTGACGATATCTTCTCCCTCGCGGGTGAAATCGTCCGTGATGGCATTGTAGTGGTTGATACCGTAAAGGGTGGTAAAGATCATCTGTCCGTCCTGGGTCCGGGCCACGTCGGAGATGAAGTTCTGCGTGAGGGAGCGGGGATCCCGGGAATCGTGCAGGTAGTGTTTTGAGTCACCGCTTTGCCGGTTCACCAGGTACAGGCCGTTCTCCGTGCAGATCCACACTTCCTGGCCCTGGAGGTAAAAACCGGACAGATAACCGTCTTCGTAGCGGAAGCGGGACAGGAGCGGGGTGGCCTGCAGTTTCCCGTCGTCCTCCTGCAGCTTGGACACCTGGCCGCCCAAGCCCACCCACACGGATCCGTCCCGGTCCACGTCGGCAAAGACCACATTCTCCCGGGACAGGGCCGGGTGGTGGTATTCCAGCACTTGCTGCACCGCCCCGTTATCGGCAAAGACGGTCCGGTAGATACTTTCCCCGCTCTTGAACCAGAGGGCGCCCCGGGCATCCAGGGCCAGATAGGAGACCGGACGGGTGAGGAAAGGCTCCAGGTCCCCCGTCTCCAACTGGGCTGGCAGCAAGGTGGAGGTGTCCAGGACGTCCAGCCCGTTGAGGGAGCCTCCCCACAGGCGGCCGAAGCCGTCCTCGCAGATATTGTGGATGTGGTTGCTCTTGAGCGGGAAGGGGGAGGAGGTGCTGAAAGTGAGCATCTGGTATCCGTCGTAGCGGCACAGGCCGCCGGAGGTGGCTATCCACAGGAAACCGGTCCGGTCCAGGCACATATCCTCTACGAAATTGCAGGGAAGGCCGCTCTCGAAATCCAGCACTTCCGATACATAGTTGTCCCGAAGCGTCTGCTGGGCCTCCGATTCAAGGGCCAGCAGGCAGGACAGCAAGCACAATAGTACACCCGCTTTGTTCATTTATCCACCTTTTTATGTGCAAAAGTAGTTATATTTGTGCATAAATAAAACTGATAACCCCTTCATTATGCGTAAGCTTCTCCTTTCTTTGGCCGTTTTTGGCGTTTCCCTCCTGTCCTATGCCCAAACCCGTCAGCTGGACATCGATCTCAAAAAGGCGGGAGCCCCCATCCAGAATACCATGTACGGGATCTTCTTCGAGGACATCAATTATGCCGCCGACGGAGGCCTCTATGCCGAACTGGTGAAAAACCGCTCCTTCGAATTCCCGGACGACGCCCTGCAGGGCTGGAAAGCCTTCGGCAAGGTGGAAGTCCTTAGCGGCGGTCCCTTCGAGCGCAATCCGCACTATGTGCGTCTCTCCGATCCCGGCCATCCGCATAAATGGACGGGCCTGGACAACGAGGGCTTCTTCGGCATCGGCGTCAAGAAAGGACAGGCGTACCGCTTCTCCGTCTGGGCGCGCGTGCCGGACGGCGGTTCCTCTTCCCTCCGCATAGAACTGGTGAATACCGCGTCCATGGGCGAGAACCACTTCCTCTGCCAGGAAGAGCTGGTGGCCAGCGGCAAGGAATGGAAGAAGTACCGGGTGGAGCTCACTCCGGACGCTACCCTGGACAAGGCCGTCCTCCGCATCTTCCTCACCGGAGACCGCAGGACCATAGACCTGGAGCACGTTTCCCTTTTCCCGGCCGATACCTGGATGGGGCATGAGAACGGGCTCCGCAAAGACCTGGCCCAGGCCCTGGCCGACCTGCATCCCGGCATCTTCCGTTTCCCCGGCGGCTGCATCGTGGAGGGCACGGATCTGGCCACGCGCTACAATTGGAAGAATTCCGTGGGCCCGGTGGAGAACCGTCCCCTGAACGAGAACCGCTGGGAGTACACCTTCCCGCACCGCTTCTATCCGGACTATTACCAGAGCTACGGCCTGGGCTTCTTCGAGTTCTTCCAGCTCTCGGAAGAGATTGGTTCCGAGCCGCTTCCCATCCTCAGCTGCGGCCTGGCCTGCCAGTTCCAGAACGAAAACGTGGAGGCCCACGTGCACCTGGACGAGCTGCAGCCCTACATCCAGGACGCCCTGGACCTCATTGAATTCGCCAACGGCCCCGTCACCTCCACCTGGGGTGCCGTGAGGGCCGAAATGGGCCATCCGGAGCCGTTCAACCTCAAGTTCATCGGCATCGGCAACGAGCAGTGGGATTCCCTTTATCCGGAGCACCTGGAGCCGTTTGTGAAGGCCATCCGCGCCGCTTATCCGGAGATCAAGATCGTGGGCTCCAGCGGCCCCGATTCCGAGGGAAAGCAGTTCGACTACCTGTGGCCGGAAATGAAGCGCCTGGGGGCCGACCTGGTGGACGAGCATTTCTATCGGCCGGAAAGCTGGTTCCTGTCCCAGGGCGCCCGCTACGACAATTACGACCGCAAGGGTCCCAAGGTGTTCGCCGGCGAATATGCCTGCCATGGTGCCGGAAAGAAGTGGAACCATTTCCATGCCTCGCTGCTGGAAGCTGCTTTCATGACCGGCATCGAGCGCAATGCCGATGTGGTGCACATGGCCACCTACGCTCCGCTCTTTGCCCATGTGGAGGGATGGCAGTGGAGGCCGGACCTCATTTGGTACGACAACCTGCGCAGCTTCCGCACCGCCAGCTGGCACGTGCAGGAGCTGTATGGCCGCTTCCGGGGAACCCATACCCTCTCCGTGAAGATGGATGGGGCCAACGTAACCGGAGCGGAAGGCCAGGACGGCCTCTTTGCCAGCGCCGTGCAGGATGGCTCCCGCGTATATGTTAAAGTGGTGAATACTACCGGCGAGGCCCGCAACTTGGCATTTAACTTTACCGGCCTCAAGAAGAAGGCGTTGGTGAAGGCGGCCGGCGGCGTGCGCCTGAGTGCATCGGCCAGTGAACTGGACCTGGAGAACGACCTGGACCATCCGGACAGGATCCATCCCGAAACCTTTACCCTTTCCGGGGAAGGAAAAACCCTTGAGGCACAGGTTCCGGCGTGGTCGTTCTCTGTCTTTGTATTTGAACGCTAGGTTTTTTTGCCAGCAGCTACTGTCACGGTCTCATCGGCCGTGACAGTTTTTTGTTTTATTATCCCGGAAATGCTATTTTTGTAAAAACATCTGGAAACCATGAAGAAATTACTGCTTGTCCTATTGGCGCTGGTTGCCCTTCCTGTTTTGCGGGCCCAGAGCGTTTCCGGCCCGGACGGCCGGCTTGCCGTCACCGTAAGTGTCAACGGCGGAGTCCCCACCTATCAGATAACTTACGACGGAGTGGTACTGTTGGAACCGTCTCCCCTGGGGCTCAAGACGGATATCGGCAATTATATGGAGGGGATGGAACTCACTTCATCGGCCCAGAGTCCCGTGGAGGACAGTTACAGCGTGCCCACTATCAAGTCGTCGGCCGTGCATTACAAGGCCAACAAGGGCGTCTTCACCTTCTCCAAAGGGGGGAAGGCCGTGATGGAGATTATCTTCCAGGTGAGCAACAATGACGTAGCCTTCCGCTACCAGGTGCTGTCCATCAACCGGGACACCAAGGTGGCCCGGGTATGGGAAGAGGCCACGGGATACGTTTTCCCGGAAGGCACCAGGGGCTTCCTGAGCACACAGATGGCCCCCATGTCCGGCTTCGCCCGCACCACCCCCAGTTATGAGACTCCGTACGTGGAATACGACAAGCTGGGCGCCAACGGAGACGGCCACGGCTACGTTTTCCCGGCCCTGTTCCGGGTGGCCGATAAAGGCTGGGTGCTGGTAAGCGAGACCGGCGTGAACAGCAACTACTGCGGTTCCCGTCTGCTGGGAAAGGCCGATGGCAGCTATGTGATCGGCTATCCCATGGAGGAATCCTATAACGGCAACGGCACGGTGGCCCCCGGCATCACCGTCCCGGGCTTCACCCCCTGGCGCACCGTCACCGTGGGCAGGGACCTCAAGCCCATTGCGGAAACCACCGTCACCTGGGACGTGGTTGAACCGCTGTATGAGCCTTCCATCGCCTACGAAGGTTCCAAGGGCTCCTGGAGCTGGATTATCAAGGGGGATGGTTCCACCGTGTATCCGGTTCAGCTGCAGTACATAGACTTCACCGCCGCCATGGGCTGGCAGACGGTGCTGGTGGATGCCCTCTGGGATACCCAGATCGGCCGGGAGAATATGGAAAAACTGGCCGCCTACGCTAAGGAAAAGGGCGTACGGCTCTTCGTCTGGTACAACTCCAACGGCTATTGGAACGACGCTCCGCAGGGCCCCCGAGGCATCATGAACAACATCATCGCCCGCCGCAAGGAAATGGCCTGGCTGCGGGATCTGGGCGTTAAAGGCATCAAGGTGGACTTCTTCGGCTCCGACAAGCAGGTGACCATGCAGCTTTATGAGGAGATCCTGGCCGATGCCAACGATTTCGGCCTGCAGTGCGTCTTCCACGGCTGCACCCTGCCGCGCGGCTGGGAACGGATGTATCCCAATTTCGCATCGGCCGAGGCCGTGCTGGCCAGCGAGAACCTGAACTTCTCCCAGCACCGCTGCGACACGGAGGCCCAGCAGGCCGCCATGCACCCCTTCATCCGCAACACCGTGGCGGCCATGGACTTCGGCGGCAGCACGCTCAACAAGGTGTACAACGTTAACAACGATCTTTCCCGCCGCGGCTCCCGCCGTCGCACTTCGGACGTGTTCGCCCTGGCTACGGCCGTCCTGTTCCAGAGCCCCGTGCAGCATTTTGCCATGAGTCCGGAGAACCTTACGGACGCTCCCGCCTGGGCCGTGGACTTCATGAAGGACGTGCCCACCCTCTGGGACGAGGTCCGTTTCCTGGACGGCTACCCGGGCAAATACGCCATCCTGGCCCGCCGCAGCGGTGACAAGTGGTACATAGCCGGCATCAACGCCCAGGAAGAGCCGCTGGAAGTGAAGCTGGATCTGTCCTTCATGGGCTCATCGGCCGTTACAGTCTATGCCGATGACGATGCCCTCCAGGGCTCCTGCAAGCAGCAAAACCTCAAAAAGGACCGCAGCCTCAAAGTCCGCATCCCCTGCAACGGCGGCGTGGTGATAATGTAAGTCGTTGATAATTAGCTATTTATATAAATACCCTGCTGCACGCTGACAGCAGGGTATTTACGTAATGCGTTGTGTGTTAGTTAGATAGCCGTAATTGCTTACTGGAAAATAAGCTGGACGAAGGAGGCCAGGCTGCGGCGCCAGACCTTCCATTCGTGGTTGCCGGGGAACTGCTCCCAAACCACGCCCTTGAAGCCGGCGCCGTCCAGTTTTTCCTTGAAGGCTTTCATGCCGTCTATCCGGTTGTCCTGCTCCCCGCAGGAGAGATACAGTACCTGGAAACGGTTGAACTTGCCGGACTTGTCGTAGAAGCCCGGGAAGAAGGATTCCGCATCGAAGGGCTCTCCGCCAATGGCCGATGCGCCGATGAGGCCGGAAGAGAAAATACCTACGTTGGAGAAGAGATCCACATTGCGGAAAGCAATGAAGAAGGACTGGCCGCCGCCCATGGAAAGGCCGGCCACGGCCCTGCCCTTGCGGTCCTTGATAACCGGATAATTCTTTTCAATGTAGGGGAGGATATCGGCCGCCAGGGAGGAATAGTTGTCAAAACCGGAGGCATACTGCTTCACATCCTGCTTTACGGGAATGCCCAGGGTCTGGGCTGCGTACTGGTTGGGATTGCCGTTGGGCATGACCACAATCATGGGTTTGGCTTTCCCCTTGGCAATGAGGTTGTCCAGGATCTGGCAGGTGCGGCCCAGGGTGCTCCAGGCATCCTCGTCGCCGCCACCGCCGTGCAGCAGGTACAGCACCGGGTACTTGGTCTTTTTGTCGTTGCGGTTATAGCCGAAGGGGGTGTAAACGTACATCCTCCTTATCATGTCATTTTCGGCCGAGTGGTACCAAACATGCTCCAAGTTTCCGGGTTTGGCGCATTCGGCAAAATCATCGGCATATCCGCCGGGGATGAGCACAGCGTTCATGTAACGGGAACCGTCCCGCTGGACAAAAACGTTGGCGGGATCCAGGGTGGAAAGGCCGTCCACCATAAAGCTATAAGTGTAGAGCTCCGGTTCCGGTGCGGGCAGGGTGATACTCCAGACGCCGTCGGGGCCCTGTTCCATGGGAACGGTGCCGTAACCCATCCAGGAGGCCGATAAAGCCACTTTCCGGGCTTTGGGCGCACGGTAACGGAGGGTGATGTTGCCGTCCGAGAGCTCCGGGGACTTAACGGGGGCCCGGAATTGCAGGGAATTCATCTCCTGGGCCGATACGGGGAGTGCGGCCGCCAGCCCCAGGGCCAGAGACGCTATAAGAAGGATTCGTTTCATATTGGTAGTGTTATGTGTTTGGACGAAGGTACGAAAAAAAAACAAAACGTGCCTTATTTTTTCCGCGGCGACGGTCTTAGTCACGTTTTGGCCGTTTTTCTTGACCAAGATTGTCACTACTGACGAATAAAGTCACGTTTTGGGCCGAAAACGTGACTTAGACTGCAGATAGTGCCGTTCTAAAGCAAAGCGGTAACGGACTCGTAATAGCGTTTGGAGACGGGAATGGGTTTTACGTCCTCCCAATCCAGCTGGGCCAGGGCAAAGCCGTTGGTGTCCTTGCGCACCAGGTCTACATGGGAGGCGTTGATAAAGTACGATCGGTGGCAGCGCACCAGGCCGTGACGGGAGAGCACTTCCTCCAGGGCGCGCATGGAAGAGCGGAGGGGGAAGTCCTTCACCCGCCCGTTGTCCAGATGGATGATATGTACGTAGTTCTCTTCCGCTTCAATATAGAGCACCGCTTCCGATGACACAATGAGTTTGAGGCGTTTCTGCTCGTCGTGGAAGCGGATAAGGGTCTTCTCGTCCACCACGGGGGCCTTGGCCCGCCTGTTAAGGATGTACAGCTGCACAGCCATGGAAATGATGGCATAGGGAAACACCAGGATACCCGCCAGGATGAGGATGCAGCGGGTCATCACCCAAAGGTACGGATGTACCCCGGCCCAGCCGATGCCCAGGAGGATGGAGAACATGAGTCCCGCAAACACCACCTCTCCCACACACCATACTATATAGAGCGACCAGTTAAGGTCTATGATGTGCCGGAGGATATACAGCAGCATGCGGGAAAGCGTGATCACCCCCAGCAGGATGAGTGTGGTGAGGATGAGGTTCAACGTGAACCTCTCCTTTCCCACCGCCAGGAAGTCCGAGATGCCGAAAGGATTGTACGAGAGCACGAACAGGAAATAGAAAAGGGGCACCACCAGGAAGAACAGGCAGTTTACCGGCATGTCGTAGAAGATGCGGGAGATAGTTTTCATCGGTCACGGATTTGGTGTGACAAATATACTAATTTTATTTCATTCGTCCCAAAAATTGCATTTTTATCCCTAAATAGGCCATTTTATCACTTTTCACTCGTCCCTATAACATTTCTTTCCCCAGACGGCCGGTCCATGGTAACTTTGCGCTGAGAAAAACCAGAAACTATGCAAACGATTCCTATTTTCTTTTCGGTCAACGACGCTTACGCACCCTACCTGGCCGTAGCATTGAATTCCATCAAGGAGAACGCCTCGCCGCGTTATAGTTATCGTATCCATATCCTGAACGACGACATTTCGGCCGAAAACCGGCGGAAACTGAGCGTCTTCGACTGTGAGAACTTCCAAATCCGCTTTGTTTCCCTGAGCGGCAAACTTAGCACCCTGGACGCGGGCGGCAGGCTGAGCAGCCACCGTTTTGGTGCCTTTTCTTCCCTCACCATCTATTTCCGCCTGTTCATTCCCGCCCTGTTTCCGCAGTACGACAAGGCCATCTACCTGGACTCCGACATAGTGGTGCCCGGAGACATCTCCCGCCTGTGGGAAGAGCCGCTGGGAAACAATCTGGTGGGCGCCTGTGCCGACTACTCCATCCAGCATATAGCCCCGTTCATGCGTTATATAGATGAATATGTGGGGGTGGACCACCGGAACTACGTGAACTCCGGTGTGCTGCTCCTTAACATGCGCCGCCTGCGGGAGGTGGATCTGGCCGGACGCTTCCTGGACTGGCTGGCCAAGTACGGGCTGGAGACCGTGGCCCCCGACCAGGACTACCTGAACGTCCTGTGCTGGGATTCCATCCACTATCTGGATCCCTCGTGGGATGCGATGCCTTCCGAGCGCATCTGTTTCCTGGAGAATCCGCAGATCATCCACTTCAACCTGAACGCCAAGCCCTGGCTCAACGAATCCGTCCCCTACGATGACGTGTTCTGGAAATACGCCCGCCGAAGCGGCTATTATGCCACCATCCGCCGTCGGCAGAAGGCTTTCCTGGAAGATACGGAAGCCGTGGAGCGCTACAGGAGCGGCATCGACGGGCTCATCAAGATGGCCGTGGAGCTAACATCGGCCCCGCTTTCGTTCAAATCCCTCATTTCCAGCCGCAAGGAACTGCGCCTATGCTCCTAGTAACGCCCGGACGCGAGGAGGCCATCCGGAATATCCGGCAGGCTGCCGCCGAGGGCCGCTTCAACGACAAGACCGAGCCTTTCGACCCGGAGTGGGAGCCATCGGCCCTCAAAGAAAACATCCTGGGGTATGTCCGGAAACGGCATACCCTCTCTTTTAGATGCAAGAGGCTGGCGGCGCGCGCCATAGTGGACAGCTGGATCCGCCGCTACTCGAATGGCGTGAACGAGATTGTGGGCATGGAGAAGCTGGAAGCGCTCAAAGGCCCCGCCTTCCTCACCGCCAATCACTTCAACCCCTTTGACAACGGCGTCATCCGTGTGATGGCCAGGCAGGCCGGAAGGGGCAGGCTCTGGGCCGTGAGCCAGGGAACCAACTTCGTGATGCCGGGGCTGAACGGCTTCGTGCTCCGGAACATCGACGTGATTCCCCTTATCCCGGAGCCCTCCTACATGAGCGGCGCTTTCCGGGAGCAGATGCAGGAAACGCTTGACGCAGGCCGGTTTATCCTTATCTACCCGGAGCAGGAGATGTGGTTCAACTACCGCAAGCCCCGGCCAGGGAAACGCGGCGCCTTCCTCTTTGCCAGCCAGTTCGGCGTGCCGGTAGTACCGCTCTTTACGGAGCTGCAGGACCTCCCGGAGACAGTGGCGCCGGGTTTCCACGACGTGAAGATGGTCCTGCACATCCTGGACCCGCTGTATCCGGACCCCGCCAAGACGGACCGCGAAAACAGCCTCTCCCTCTGCCAGGCCGATTATCAGGCCAAGGTCCGCTGCTACGAAAAGGTGTACGGCCGGCCCCTCACCTACGA
>JAEEQF010000072.1 GCA_016285175.1 Bacteroidales bacterium | reverse complement strand
GCGGCCCAGTCCAGCGCGCCCGAAAGATAGGCGCTTTGCTGCAAGTAGTTCCAAGTGGCCGATACGGAAGGATCCTGTTCGGAAATGTCTATGTAGTTTAGCACGTCCCGGGCATATTTGGCACGGAACAGCACTTGCAGCCGCTCCGAAAGCACCTGCTCTCCGCCCAGCTGGACGGAAAGGTTCCGGTCTTCCTGGCGGTCCAGCGAAAGGGGATAGCCCAGGGCCTGCTTGTAGACAGGACCGGGAATGCCCCGGTGGGAATCGTACCAGTTCACGGAGGCCTCCCATCGGCCGCCGTCCCTGAGATAAAAGAGCTGTGCCAGGGCCCGGAAGGCCGACAGGTCCCCGTTTTCCCGGGTCATCAGGGTGTCATACTGCCAGTCTCTCAGGTGGAAAGGGTACCGGCCGTTGGCCGTGTTGCCGGAAAGCAGGAGGCGGGTGCGCAGCCGTGACCCCCAGCCCTGTTCCCAGGAGGCTTCCGGCGCCACAGTCCCGAAAGCGCCTCCGTGGAGGTGCAGTTTTATCTGTCTCTCCGCCGAAGGCAGGGCGCTGGTGAGGTGCAGGGAACTGGCGCTGCCATATTCCCGCGCCGTCTGGAGCAGCTGGGAGCGCTGTCCCTCATACAGTTCTACGCTTTCCAGACTGCTGGTGGGAATCCGTCCCAGGTCCACCTGCATATTCTGGGCATTGTCAATGGGAACGCCGTCCAGGAAAATGGCAGTATGGGCGCTTCCCAGGCTTCTTACGTTCACGGTCTTGAGGCCGCCAACCCCGCCGTAATCCCTCAGCTGGATGCCGCTGAAGTCCCGGATGGCATCGGAGAGGTTCACGCTCCGCTGCAGCCTTTGGCCGGAAATGGCGTCCGTGGGAGGGGACACCACGCGTTTGGCGCTGACGGCCGAAGCTGCCAGCGTATCGGGCTGCTGGAGCAGCAGTAAAACGGAAAGAAGGACCAGCATCTTTTGCCGATTAGCTGCAAAAACACTAACTTTGGGTGCACAAAATTACTAAAAGATGCCCGCCTTCCCAAATAGACTCCTGCTTTTTTTGCTGCCGCTGTGCCTGCTCTCCTGCCGGAACCGTTCCGTGGAAACCGGAACTCAAATGGAGTACGCCCAGTGGTTCAGCGTTACGGAAGAGGGGAGTGTGGTGGTGTATTCGCCCTCCGGGGCTGCACCGGATACGCTCAAGGGAGCGGCGGAGCGCCTTGTCTGCATGTCCTCCTCCTATGTGGGTTATCTGGAAGCCATCGGGGCCGATGACGCCGTCGTGGCGGTCTCCGGCGTGGATTATCTAGGTAATGAGGCCGTCCGCAGCCGGGCCGCGGAGGTGGGTTACGATGCTGCACTGGACTTCGAAGCCATCCTGCAGGTCCGTCCGGATATCTTCCTTACGTACGCAGTCTCCGCAGCAGAACCGCCTTACCTGGCCAAACTCCGGGATTTAGGTATCCGCTGCGTAATTGTGAGCGAACACCTGGAGAACCATCCCTTGGCGCGGGCGGAATACGTGAAATTCTTCGGCGCCCTCACTGGCCACCGGCAGGAGGCAGACTCCGTTTTTTCCGCCGTACGGGACCGCTATCTCTCGCTGGTGCAGGAGCCGCCGCTGAGGAAAAAAGTGCTCATCAACATCCCCTATGCCGATATCTGGTACATCCCTGGGGCCGATAATTACATGGCGCAGCTGATCCGGGATGCCGGCGGCGAACTGCTGGGGTCGGAACCCGGCAAGACGGAATCCGGCACCATCGGCCTGGAAGAGGCGTATGCCTATGCGCAGGAGGCCGATGTATGGCTGAACCCCGGCTGGTGCCGCACCCGCGAACAGCTCCGCAGCGTCCATCCGCTTTTTGCCCGTTTCCCGGTGCTTGAAAAACCGGTCTGGAACAATACGCTCCAGACAACGGAGGGCGGAGGCAACCGCTTCTGGGAAACCGGTCCCGTGCATCCGGACTGGATCCTGGAAGACCTGGTGCACATCTTCTCCGAAGCCCCGGAGGTCCCGCTTCACTACTTTTTCCCGGTGGAATAAAAGAACAAATCGTAATTAAATAGAATATGAAGAGAATCGCCGTTGTTTTTGCTTTGATGCTGAGTTTCTCGGCATACGCGCAGGATAGACTGTATGCCGATGAATTCCCCCTTGGTGATGTAACCCTGCTGGACGGTCCGCTCAAACGGGCGCGCGAGCTGAATATCCAGACCTTGCTGCAGTACGACTGCGACCGTCTGCTGGCTCCCTATCGCAAGGAGGCGGGTTTGGAACCGCGTGCCAAGGCCTATCCCAACTGGGACGGGCTGGACGGCCATGTGGGCGGTCACTACCTCACGGCGATGGCCATGAATGCCGCCACCGGCAATGAGGAATGCCGCAGGCGCATGGAATACATGGTAAGCGAACTGCAGCTCTGTGCCGAAGCCAACGCCAAGAACCACCCGGAGTGGGGTAGGGGCTATGTGGGCGGCATGCCCGACAGCGAGCGTATTTGGAGTACGTTCAAGAAAGGGGATTTCAGGGTGTACTCCAGTGCATGGGCTCCGTTCTATAATTTGCATAAAATGTACGCCGGGCTGCGTGATGCGTGGCTCTACTGTGGCATGGAACAGGCCAAGACGCTCTTCCTGGGCTTTTGTGACTGGGCCATCGATCTCACGGCGGGGCTGAGTGATGAGCAGATGGAACAGATGCTGGGCAATGAGCACGGCGGCATGAACGAGGTGCTGGCAGATGCCTATGCCATAAGCGGAGACGGGAAATACCTGGAGGTGGCCAGACGGTTCTCCCACCGCGGGCTGCTTACGCCCATGTCGCAGCGTGTGGACAATCTGGACAACCTGCACGCCAACACGCAGGTGCCCAAGGTGGTAGGATTCGAGCGAATCAGTGAACTCGGCGGTGATGAGAGCTATCACAATGCGGCCGATTTTTTCTGGGATGTCGTTACGGGCGAACGTTCCCTGGCATTCGGCGGGAACAGCCGTCGTGAACATTTTCCCAGCCGGGAGACCTGCATCGACTTTGTGAACGACATCGACGGTCCGGAGTCATGCAATACCAACAATATGCTCAAGCTCACCGAGAACTTGCACCGCCGTAATCCGGAAGCCCGCTATGCCGATTATTACGAGCTGGCCACCTTCAACCACATTCTCTCCACCCAGCACCCGGAACACGGTGGCTATGTGTATTTTACCTCGGCCCGTCCGCGCCACTACCGCAACTATTCGGCCCCCAATGAGGCCATGTGGTGCTGTGTGGGTACAGGTATGGAGAATCATGGCAAATATGGCCAGTTTATCTATACGCATGTGGGGAACGCCCTCTATGTGAACCTCTTTGTGGCCTCGGAACTGAATTGGAGGCAGAAAAACATCCGGATCCGGCAGGAAACCGCTTTCCCCTATGGTGAAACGAGCCGGATTACCGTCACCGAGGGCAAGGGACAGTTCCCCCTGCTGGTCCGTTATCCGGGCTGGGTGAAACCGGGTGCCTTCAAAGTGAAGGTAAACGGCCGGCCTGTGGATGTGATTACGGGGCCGTCCAGCTATGTCACCATTGACCGGAAATGGAAGAAGGGGGATGTGGTAGAGATGGAATTCCCCATGCACAACAGCATCAAGTACCTGCCCAACGTGCCGGAGTATATTGCCCTGATGCACGGCCCCATCCTGCTGGGCATGAAGACCGGTACGGAGGATCTGGCCCATCTGATTGCCGATGACAGCCGCTTCGGGCAGTATGCCAGCGGTAAGAAGCTTCCCATCAATGAAGCGCCCTTCCTGGTCAATGCCGATGTCGAGGGGATTGCCGGTCAGCTGCAGCCTGTTGCCGGAAAACCCCTGCACTTTACCCTGACAACCCGGATGGAAAACGCCATCCATAACGAGCTCCAGCCTTTCTTCGAAATCCATGACAGCCGTTATATGATTTACTGGCTTGCCCTGTCCGAATCGGGTTACCGGGACTATCTTGGGCGGCTGGCCAAAGAGGAGCAGGAGCGGCAGGCCCTGGAAGCCCGTACCGTGGACAAGGTGCAGCCCGGCGAGCAGCAGCCGGAAACCGACCACAAGATGGAGACCGACCGCTCCAACACGGGCAACACCAATGATGTGTTTTTCCGCGATGCCCGTAACGGCCACTACTTCAGTTATCTGATGCAGACAGGCGGTGAGACCGGCCTCTCGCTCCGCCTCACGTTCTGGGGACAGGACGAATGGCGCACATGCGAGTTTGACATCCTGGTGGACGATGTCCTGCTGTGCAGCGTGGACAATACCCGCAGGTGGCGCACCTCGCAGTTCAAGACGGAAGACTATGCCATTCCTGCCGATCTGCTTAAGGGAAAGACGCAGGTACGCATCAAATTTGTGGCCAAGCCCGGCCGCCAGGTGGGTGAATTATATGGCGTAAGACTAATCCGTAATTTACCGTAACCCAGTGTTTTGCCCAATTTTTGCTTATCTTTGTACCGGACCATTAAAACAGACTCGCTTTGAACATTACTCGTTTTAAATCCTGCTTATTGGTATTTTTCCTCGCGCTGGCAGCCCCTTTGGCACTGCGGGCGCAGGAATCGGCCCCCAAGGCCATCCCGGACGAGGTTTTTTATCTGATGCCGTCGTTCTGCGACGGGATGGTGTATCTTCGCGGACAGGCTCCGGCACAGGGAAAGATGAACATCTGTGCGGTGGACAATACGCTCCGTTTCATAGACAACAACGGGGTGGAATTGGAGGCGGCCAACGCAGAACAGATTGTGCGGGTGCAGCTGGATACGGTCTGGTTCATTCGGAGCCGGGGCGTTTTCTACCGGATGTATCCGGCTTCTTATGACATGGGTGTTGCCCTCAGGCGGGATGTCAGGATAATCCGTGACGCCAAGGAGGGTGCCTACGGAGGTACGTCCCAGACCAGCTCCATCCGGGAATACAGTTCCTTGTATACGGAATCCGGTGTCTATAACCTGAACAGTAACAAGACCTACCCCTATGATGTAAAAGAGACCCTCTACCTGTACAAAGGAGAGGGGGTCTATCCGCTGTCCAAGAATAATCTGAAAAAACTCTTTCCGGACAAAAAGGCCGATATAGAGGCCTGGTTCAAAGCCGGGAACTCCCTTCCCAAGACCGTGGCCGAAGCCCAGGCCCTGCTTTCTTCCTGGGCGCAATAAACAGCATATCGTGTATAACCATTAGTATGAATAGGAAAAAGATAACCCTTCTTATACTGTCCATTGCCACAATGGTTGCACTGGCCTGCGCCGGGAATACCGCAAAATATACCGTAACCGGCACCAACGCTCCAAACGGTGCAAGAGTGTACTTGGTGGATCAGACCGGCGAGATTCCCATTAATAGCGCCGTCGTATCGGACGGCATCTTCGAGATGAAGGGAGAAACGGATAAAGACGCTTTCCTGATGCTTTCAGTTGACGACAAGCTGTTCCCGCTCTTCAACGACGGCAAACCCGTAAAGGTGAATGTTGCGGAAGGTACGCTCACCGGATCGGCCCTCAATACAAAGTTGTGGGAATGCAATAAGCGGAATCAGGAGGCATATGCCGAATACTACAGCGTCATCGAAGAGATAGAGTCTATGTCTGACAATGTCTCGGAGGAGAAAGCGGTGGAGATGATGGCAAAGTATCGCAATGCCATAAAGAAATATGCCGGGTTCTATGTGAGGCTCATCGAGGAGAACAATAACAGCCTTATTCCGGTAGCCTTCCTGGAAAATCTTCCCTCAGTGGTTGCTGCGGCGGACAACTGGAACAAAGCGGCCGGTGAGAAGAAACTGGACCAGATTCTGGCGGCCAATCCCAAAGTTGCCCGTCATCCTTATACGGTAGACCTGAAGCGCCGGATGGAAGCATCTGACGCCCAGCGGAGGCAGGACACGGAGCATCGGCAATCCGTTGTCGGGGAGAAGTTCCGGGACCTGGTGGAGGCCGATCCGGATGGCAGGAACCACCGATTGAGCGAGTATGTGGGGCAGGGCCGATGGGTGCTGGTGGTTTTCTGGGCCTCCTGGTGCGGCCCCTGCAAGGCCGAAATGCCAAACGTAACAGCCGCCTATAAGAAGTACCACAGCAAAGGTTTCGAGATTGTGGGCCTGTCTTTTGACAATGACAAGGAAGCCTGGATAAACGCCATTAAAGACTGGGAAATGCCCTGGATCCATCTTTCCGATTTAAAGTACTGGCAAAGTGTTGCAGCCAGGCTTTACTCCGTCACGGGCATTCCGGACAACCTGCTGATAGATCCGGAAGGGACCATCGTGACCCGTGATCTCCACGGTAAGGCCCTGGAAGCCACACTGGCCGAAATCTTCAAGTAAAATGAAGCCCAAGAACATCCTTTTGGCCTTCCCCAAACCTTTTCCTTCCGCGTTTATAAGCAGTAGTTAGAATAGTTTTCCGGTAGCGAATTTGTCGCGGAGGCCCTGGAGCTCGTCAGAGGTGGCGGGGCGGTTGAGGGCGGCCTTGCGCTCCTGCTGGAACTGGGCTTTGAGGCGGGCGAACTGGCGTTTGGTGTCCAGGGTAAAGTCCCCGCCTTCTATCCAGCTGAAATAAGAAGGCTCCGTCTCCCAAACCTCCCGGGCGGTGCGGCCCTTGTGCTTGCCGAAGCTCACCACAGCCTCCCCGGCATCGTTCAGATACAGCCTGCCGGCATAGTCCACCGTACGGGGCCGTCCGGCCACGGACGCCAGAAAACTGACATCGTTTTTAAGCTTATCCGGATACATATCCAGCTGGCCCTTAAGTACTTCCATGGTGGCTACCGTATCGGCTTCGGCCGTATGGGCATTCTCGAAGTCTTCCCCACCGCAGTAGAAACGGTACGCGGCCTTGAGGTTGCGGGGCTCCATGTAGTGGTAAATGTTCTGCACATCCACCATCAATTTGGAATGGAGGTCTATGTTGATTTCCTTGTGCATGAAAAGCCTCACGCGCTCAATCTCTTCCGCCAACATAGGCAGGTCGAACTTGGCTGAATTGAAACCTGCCAGATCCGCGTCCGCAAGCCATTCCACCACCTCGTCCACACAGTCGCAGAAGCGGGGGCATCCGGCCAGGTCCTCATCCTTGAGGCCGTTGACGGCCGATGCCTGCGGCGCAATGGGATACTGCCGACCGGCCACATAATCCCAGGGCTTGAAACGCCAGGTCTTGATACGGGTTTCCCCGCCCGGCAGTGCTTTTACAAAACTGAGTTCGCAAATGCAGTCCGTGCCAATATTAAGGCCGGTGCTCTCTATGTCAAAGAAGAGCAACGGCCGTTGAAGATTAAGTTCCATAAAAACTTATTGGATCATTATAGGCATTAAAATACCGCAGACTTTCTCCGTGGCGGCTTCTTCCTCCGCGGGGAGGATGAGGGCGGCGCGGCGGGCATCGGCAAACTTGATTACCAAGCTGTTGCAGCCCATGTTGGAAAGGATTTCCGTGAGGAAAGTGGACTTGAAGCCGATGGACAGTTCGTCTCCCTGATAGTTGCAGGAAATCTTCTCATAGGCGGCCAGGGCAAAGCCCAGATCCTGTGCGCTGATTTCCAGCTGGCCTTCCTTGAGGGTGAACTTGATGTGGTTGGAGGCCTTGTTGGCGCATACGGCCACCCGCTTTACGGTGTTGAGGAGCAGCTGGCGGTCTATCTGCAGGATGTTGGAGTTGGCCGTGGGAATGACATCCCGGTATTTGGGATACTTGCCCACCACCAGGCGGCAGATGAGGGTGGTGCTGCCAAAGGTGAACTGCGCGTTGGTATTGTCGAAACTCACTTCCACCTTCTCCTCTTCCTTGCCGATGATGGAGCGCAGCACGCCGGCCGGTTTCTTGTGCAGGATGAAGGAAGCCTTCTCCGGGGCCTTGACGTCTCCGGTGGTGTAGCAGATGAGCTTGTGCGAATCCGAAGCCACCAGGGTGGTGCTTTCCGGCGCCATGTCGAAGAAGATACCGTTCATGGCAGGGCGGATTTCATCGTCGGCCGTGGCGTAAATGGTGCTCTGGATGCCTTCCACCAGCGTTTCTGCCGGGAATTCCACCTTGAGGGCGTCTTCTCCGGTGCTCTTGATCTCCGGATAGTCGTCGGCCGGGAAATACGGGAGCACGGAGTTGCCGCTGGCCCACTTGCACTCGAACGAGCTGTCCGTGGTGGTGGCGATGGAGAGCGGCTGGTCCGGCAGTTCCTTGAGGAGGTCCGTCATGTGACGGGCAGGCACGGCGATGGCGCCGTCTTCCTCTGCGCCTTCCACCTCGATGGCGGTGCGGAGGGTGAGTTCCGAGTCCGATGCCGTGATTTCCAGCTTGCCGTCTTTGAGGACAAACAGGAAGTTCTCCAGGATGGGAAGCGGAGACTTGGAAGGGATGGCCTTGGAAACGTCCAGGAGGGCTTTAAGGAGATTGTTGCTGGAAATGTTCAGTTTCATATGGTGTCTGTTTTTCTTGACTATGTATGTTAGCAGACAAATATAATCATTTTCCAAGAAAATGCCTAATTTTTCAGCGGTGTCTTAAGGCCAGTTCCTTTTCCAGCTCCGGGAGGGAGACATCCATGCTTTCCAGCAGCACCAGGAGGTGATACACCAGGTCTCCGGCCTCGTAGATGAAGCGGTCCCGGTTGCCGTCCACGGCTTCAATCACCGCCTCGCCGGCCTCCTCCACCACTTTCTTGCCGATGGCCTTGGGCCCTTTGATGAACAGCTTGGAGGTATAGGAGCCTTCCGGCAGTTTCGCGTGCCTGTCCCGGATCAAGGCCGACAGGCTCCGCACGAAGCCTTCGTCCTCCTCCGTGTCAAAGCAGGCCGTGGTTCCCCGGTGGCAGGTGGGGCCGTCGGGCCGGGCCTGGATCAGGAGCGTGTCCCCGTCGCAGTCGACCCACATCTTTACGATATGCAGGAAGTTGCCGCTGGTTTCCCCCTTGGTCCAGAGGCATTTACGACCCCGGGACCAAAAGGTGACAACGCCCTCGGCCACACTTTTCTCAAACGCTTCTTCATTCATGTATCCCAGCATGAGCACCTTGAGGGTGGTGGCATCCTGCACAATCACCGGCAGCAGGGAGTCGCCGGTCTTTTCCAGATTGAAGTCACTGAATTTCATCTTACATTGACATTTGCGGCTTTCAGGGCCTGTTTTAAAACCGGAATGGGGATTTCCCCGTAGTGGAAGATACTGGCGGCCAGGGCGGCATCGGCCCGGCCTAGGGTGAGCACATCCACAATGTCCTGTACGGAACCGGCGCCGCCGGAGGCGATGACCGGGATGGAAAGCAGGCTGCCCAGACGGGCGTATACTTCACAGGCATAGCCGGCCTTGGTGCCGTCGTGGTCCATGGAGGTGAAGAGGATTTCCCCGGCACCCCGTTCCTGGGCTTCTGCGGCCCAGCTGAAGAGTTCCCTGTCCGTAAAGCGGGAACCGCCGTGCGTGGTGCAGATCCAGCGGCCGTCCATGCATTTGGCATCTATGGCCACTACAACGAACTGGCTGCCGTACTTTCCGGCCAGCTGCTCTATGAGGGCGGGATGGGCCAGGGCGGCGCTGTTGATGGAGACCTTGTCGGCCCCGGCATCCAGCAGGCGGGCGGCGTCTTCCACCGAGCCGATCCCGCCCCCCACGGTGAAGGGAATGTCAATCTCCCGGGCGATGCGCTCCACCAGGGTGGCGAAGGTGCGCCGGCCTTCCTTTGTGGCGCTGATGTCCAGATACACCAGCTCATCGGCCCCGTCACGGGCGTACTGGGCGCCCATCTCAACGGCGTCGCCCACCTCCTTGAGGCCTTCGAAGTTGATGCCTTTTACCACCAGGCCGTCTTTTACGTCCAGGCAGGGGATTATGCGTTTTGCGACCATAACAGAATGTCTTTCAGGGTGATACGATTCTCATAAATGGCTTTCCCAACAATGGCTTTCTTAAGGCCGAGGGCATTCAGCGCCCGCAGGTCCTCCAGGGAGGAAACGCCGCCGGAAACCGTAAATACAACATCCGGGAAGGCCGATTGCAGGCGGGTGTAGAGGCCGGTGGAAGGACCCTGCAGCATCCCGTCCCGGGCAATGTCCGTGACTATGCATTCCCGGAGTCCCCGCGGCAGGAAACGCTCCGCCAGCTGGTCGATGGTGAGAGGCGCCTCTTCCAGCCAGCCTCTGACGGCAATCCTGCCGTCCCGGACATCGGCCCCCAGGATCATCCGGGCGCCGTACAGGTCCAGCCACTGCTCAAAGAGTTCCGGCTTCAGGGCGGCCACGCTGCCTGCGATGGCGTGGGTGGCTCCGGCAGCAAAAACACTCTTCAG
>JAEEQF010000071.1 GCA_016285175.1 Bacteroidales bacterium | reverse complement strand
ATACGGATGCCCTGTCCAGCGTATTCATCCAGTATGCCACCAATTTAATCTATCCCGCGTGCGTGATGGGTTCGCATGTTTCCACCGTTCCCAATCACCAGACGGGCAACGTGACGCCCCTCAAGTTCCGTTTCGACCTGGCCTGCTCCGGCCGCCTGGGCATGGAACTCCAGCCCAAGAGCCTTACGCCCGCGGAGCGTTCCCTGGCCGACCGCTGCATCAGTTCCTACAAGGAGTACCGGGACCTGGTGTTCTCCGGGGATGTCTATCGGCTGGCTTCACCCTATGAGGGCAGCTACTACGGACTCATGTATGTATCGGAGGACAAGAGCCGCGCCGTGGTGTTCACCTACTGCATCCACTACGAACCGCGCAACGTAGGGGGCAAAGCCTTCAAGCTCCAGGGCCTGGATCCTTCCCGCAGCTACCGGGTGAGGGAAAAAAATGTTGCCCGTTCCTGCTGGTGGGGGAACGGACAAACATTCACTGGTGAATTCCTTGCCTCCGGCGCCTTCAATCCCGTCCTGTCACAGCTGTACAGTTCGGCGGTCTTTGTCCTGGAGGCGGAATAAAACTACTTCACCCTCTGGCCGTAGGAACGGTCCGTGGTGTTCACGGTGATGATCTCGCCGGTCTCGATGAACAGCGGGACCATGATCTTGGCACCGGTTTCCAGGGTAACTTCCTTAAGGGCCGATGTGGAGGCGGTATTGCCCTTGACGGCGGGTTCGCTGTAGGTGACCTCCAGGGTTACATAAGTGGGAAGCTCGCAGGTGAGGCAGCGCTCTTCGGGTTCCGTGAGGAACATCATTTCCACTCTCTGGCCTTCCTTCATGAGGTCTGCATTCTCCACCACATCGTGCGGGAGGGTGATCTGCTCATAGGTTTCCTCGTGCATGAAGTTGAAGGCTTCCCCGTCATCGTAAAGATACTGATAGGGACGGCGCTCGACGGAGATGGTGTCCAGTTTTACACCGGCGGTAAAGGTATTCTCCAGGATGCGGCCGTTTTCCAGGTTGCGGAGTTTGGTCTTGACAAAGGCCGGGCCCTTGCCGGGTTTCACGTGCTGGAAGTACACCACAACGCAGGGTTTGCCGTTGAACATGATGTACATTCCGTTCTTCAGGTCAGCAGTTGTTGCCATAAAAAGGTATTTAAGTTAATTGTTAATTCGTAATAGCCCACAAAATTAACGATTTATCACTTTTTCTGCAAATTTTCTTTTACAGTGGCTGTCAATTAGGGGGCAGGTAAGCCTTCGGCCCGGTACGCCCCTTCGGGGCTATCCCTCCCACTTCGTGGGCCCCTCCCGTTCACGAAGCCACGGGCGGCTACGCCGTCCGAAGGCTTACCTGTCCCCCAGATCCGGAGACTCAATAAACCGCCGTCTGGCAAGAAGCGTTGAGGCCGAAGGCCGATAGTAAGTCCCTTCCCCGAGGGAAGGGATTTAGGGATGGGGTAACGTTGACGGTGTATCCGGCAACTCAATATACAGCGGTTTGCCGCGAAATATTGAGTTGCTGGATTTTGTATGTCTCGCCGTTGGGGGCGGTGGCATAGATGGTTACCTGGAAGAGTTCTCCGCCGGCGTTAAGCTGGCCGATCAGGTATTTTTTGTTGGATTCCGACGCCCGGTGGGTTACCTCGAAGGAACGGGGCGTATTGGCGCTGAAGAAAGAGCGGAGGATTTCCCGGGCCTGTTTTTTGGAACAGCTGCGGGTGGACGAAATTACCGTAACGTCCATATTTTCCGCAAACCAGCTGGAGAGGGAATTTACGTCTCCCTGGGACAGATAACGGGTGATGGAGGAAAAGACGGCGAATTCTCCGTCCTGGTTCTGTGCCTTGGCGGCCGTTCCCAGAAGGAGACCCGCCAATACCAACAATATGCTAAACCATTTTTTCATCCGAGGCATTTTACTTGCAAATTTCGCGCCGAAAACAAGACTTTCCCGGTGTTTTCAATTTAAGTGCAAAATGCTTACATTTGTGGATAGTTATTGCCGCATAAGATGAATCTCTCGCTCCTCACCGTTGGCAAAACGGATATCCAGTGGGTTAAAGACGGCCTGGACGTTTATGTATCCAGGTTGCGGCATTATGTTCCCTTCTCCGTCACGGAGATTCCGGAACTCAAGAAAGTATCGGCCCTCACGGAGGCCCAGATCAAGGAAAAGGAAGGGGAGCTGATCCTTAAGCAGGTGGGACCCGCCGATATCCTTATCCTGCTGGACGAACGGGGCTTGCAGCAGCGTTCCGTGGAATTTGCCCGCTGGCTGGAAAAGCAGATGAACCAGGGCGCCCGGAACCTCGTTTTCGTCATCGGAGGCGCCTACGGCTTCTCTTCGGCGGTGTACGAGCGGGCCAACGGAAAAATCTCCCTCTCCCCCATGACCTTCTCTCACCAAATGGTGCGCACAATATTTGCAGAGCAGCTCTACCGGGCCTTCACCATCCTCAGGGGTGAACCTTATCACCATGAATAAACACAGGAGAATATGGGAAACGGTGTCCGTCGTGCTGGTCATGGCGGCCGTGGTGCTGTTTGCCGCCTCCCTGTTCATGGGAATCGGCCGGGCCAACGCCACATCGGCATCGGCCGAACTGGGGAAACGGGTGGAACGCCGCATCCATACGCTGGAAAACTATATCCAGAAAGCGCTTTCACAGGACAGGGCGGAATGGATGCAGCTGGACGGGCTGCCGGAAGACATGGTAATCTACCGCTACGTAAGCGACTCCCTGCAAAGCTGGGCCCACCAGTTCCCCATCCGCAGCGACGATATCCGGGAGCGCACCCTGGTCCAGCGCCTGGGAGATACCCGCAGCGAATCGGCCTCCCCCCTGGAGGACGTGACGGAGAACTTCACCTATATGAACCTGGGGCCCAAGTGGTTCCTGCTCAAGTGCGTCTATGACGGGGAGGTCCGTATCATAGCCGGTCTGGAGATCATCAACGAAATGCAGGCCGGGAGCATCAATGGCGTCAACCGGCATCTGCTCACGGGAGACCTCTATACCATCCAGCCACTTACCGCCAGCGTGGGCGTGCCCGTGTTGGTGGACGGGGAGCCGCTGTTCAAGCTTTCGGAAGAGAGCATTTCGGAATTCGCGCCCCGCCATTCGGCCCTGCTGTGGCTGGCCATCGCCCTCCTCATCGCCGGCGGCCTGCTGTTCCTTTCCCTGCATCCCACCCCCTTCTGGCTGGGAGTTTCCCTCCTCATCCAGGGCGGTCTGCTGGGCTGGATGTATTTCTACGGGCGCCATATCACCCAGGAGTCGCAGCTGTTTTCGCCGCTGCTGTATGCCGACGGCCAGTTCCTTTATTCGCTGGGCGCCGTGGTGCTGGTGAACCTGGCCATCATCCTGGTGGTGCTGGACCTGTATCTGGTCCGCTGGCAGCTGCTGAGGGCCGTCAGGGAACGCAGCCGATGGGTCCAGGGCCTGCTGGCCGCCCTTAGCTTTTTCTTTGTAGCGGCCATCATCCTGTACATCCATTTCACCTTCCGGAGCATCGCCATCAATTCCGACGTGTGCCTGGAGCTGTACAGGGTCCAGATCCTGAGTTCCTATACCGGCATCGTATACCTTTCCTTCCTGTTCCTGGCCCTGTCGGTGCCGCTGCTGCTGCAGATGGCATCCCCCCTGCTGCGCTCGCTCTTCGGCCTCCGCTACAATTTCTTCTCCGGAAGGGCCCGCCTCATCTTCGCTTTAGTGACCGGCCTGTACTTCGTGATCGCCTCCTCCACCCTGGGTTTCCAGAAGGAGCAGCGGAGGGTGGACGTGTGGGCCAACCGCCTGGCCATGGACCGCGACGTGGCGCTGGAAATCCAGCTCCGCTCCGTGGAAGGGGCCATTGCCGAAGACCAGATGGTGGGTATGCTGTCCGTGCTGGACAACAGTGCGGAACTCATCCGGGGCCGCCTGGTGAGCGCCTACATGGGCCGTATCGCCCAGGATTACGACATCTCCGTGGTCCTCACCTCCAACCGCGCCGTGGCCGACCAACTGTTTGCCGACAGGATCCGCAGCGGGGTACGCCTGTCGGAGAATTCGCATTTCTTCTATAGCAGCATCGGCAGCGGACGCGTGTCCTATACGGGCCTGTTCTCCTATTATGTGGCCAATTACGGCTCCTCTTCCCTGCTGGTGAAGGTGGAATCCAAACACAACCGGGAAGACCGGGGTTACCTCAGCCTGCTTGGCATCGCGGATCCGGGCAGCGTAACCCTGCCTCCCACCTACTCCTGGGCCAAATACGTAGACGGGCACCTCATCCAGTACAAGGGCTCCTATGCCTATCCCACCCTCTTCTCCGGAGACCTCAAGGACAAGTCCGTCTCCTCCACGGACGGCCACGTGGACATTGACGGATGGTGCCATTTCGTGCACAGCGTCTCGGAGGACGAAGTGGTTATCCTTTCCCGTCCCAGTACGCAGGTGACAGACTATGTGGTGGAAGGATTCCTCTTCGCCATCATCGCCTTCATCATGGTGAGCGCCCTTATCTGGCGCCGCCGTCCGTCCCAGGGACGCCGCTATTACCAGACCCGGATAAGCCTGGTGATGTATGTGTCCCTCACCCTCACGCTGGTAGCCATGGCGGTCTTCAGCGTCTGGTTCGTGTACAAGCGGAACAACGAGGACATGCAGAGCATCATGACCTCCCGTATCAACACCCTCCAGGCCATGCTGCAGGAGCAGGTGCGCCTGGTAGAGGCCGATGACATCCGCACGCCGGCCGTGCTGGATGCCGTGGAAAGCGTGGGCAACAACCTCCGCTGCGACATAACCCTCTTCGAGGCCAGCGGCCGGATGGCGCTGAGTACCACGCCGGAAGTATACGACAGGATGATCCTGGGCCATCGGCTGGACGACCGTGCATACTATAACATAGTCTACGACCACAAGCGCTTCTACATGCACCGCGAGCGGGCCAACCGGCGCAGCTATTATGCCCTCTGCGCCCCCGTGTTCAACAGCGCCGGGCAGATGGTAGCCATTGTGTCGTCTCCTTTCACGGACCTTTCCACCAACATGGAATCGGAATCCATCACCCATATCGCCACCATCCTCACCATCTTCCTGCTGCTGCTCATGCTCTCCCGCTTCATCACCTATGAGGTGGTGAGCCGCATGTTCCGGCCGCTCACGGAGATGAGCCGGAAGATGGCCGTGACGGATATCGACCACCTGGAGCCCATCGTATACGAGCAGGACGACGAACTCACGGGCCTGGTGCAGGCCTACAACCGCATGGTGCAGGATCTGGGAGAATCCACCCGCCGGCTCACCCAGGTGGAGCGGGACAAGGCCTGGACAGACATGGCCCGCCGCGTGGCGCATGACCTCAAGAATCCGCTCACGCCCATCAAGCTGCAGCTCCAGATGCTCATCCGCATGAAGTCCTCCGGCAACCCCGCCTGGCAGGAACGCTTCGACGAGGTGGCCTCCACCGTCCTCTTCCATGTGGACCTGCTGGCCGATTCGGCCGACCAGTTCTCCACCTTCGCCAAGATGTACGACCAGACCATGGAAACCCTGGACCTGGATTCGCTCATCCGGCAGGAAGTGGACCTCTTCGATTCCCGGGAAGATATCACGCTGGACTACTATGGACTGGAGGGAGCCATCGTAGACGCCCCCCGTCCGCAGCTCACCCGCGTGGTGGTGAACCTCATAACCAACGCCATCCAGGCGGTGGACGAGAACCAGGGAGAGAAACGGCTCCTGGTAAGCCTCCGCAACGGTGCCGAGGACGGCTTCTACGAGATTGTGGTGGAAGACAACGGACCCGGCGTGGAGGAGCAGAACCAGGACAAGATTTTCACACCGGATTTCACAACGAAAACCAGCGGCAGCGGCCTGGGTCTGGCCATCTGTCGCCGGATTGTGGAACATTGCAAGGGAAGTATCTCCTACAGCCGCTCCTTCGCGCTGGGCGGTGCCTGCTTTACGGTTAAATATCCCAAGAAGGCTTAAAAGACGTAATCCTTTACGTCACTCTCGCTCACTGGGTTTCCGCCCAGGATGAGCAGGCGCTCCACCACGTTGCGGAGTTCCCGGATGTTGCCGGGCCAGGAACGCTCCTGCAACAGGGCGATGGCTT
The DNA here is from genome assembly GCA_016285175.1 of Bacteroidales bacterium. Classification (GTDB taxonomy): domain Bacteria; phylum Bacteroidota; class Bacteroidia; order Bacteroidales; family UBA932; genus Cryptobacteroides. The sequence goes on along the minus strand of JAEEQF010000071.1, from coordinate 4,420 downwards.
CCGGCGTGAAAGGACGCACGCTACGGCCGCCTTCGTTGCAGATTCTCTCCGAGAAATAATTCACCAGCAGGGGGATATCCTCTTTCCGCTCGTCCAGGGGCGGAACCTTGAGCACTATCACGCTAAGGCGGTGGTAAAGGTCTTCGCGGAAATTGCCTTTCACAATCTCTTCCTGCAGGTTCTTGTTTGTGGCGGCAATAACCCGCACATCCACCGTAATCTCCTTGTCTCCGCCTACCGGCGTGAGTTTCCGCTCCTGCAGCACGCGCAGCACCTTGGCCTGGGCCGCCAGCGACATATCGCCGATTTCGTCCAGGAAGATGGTGCCTCCGTCGGCCTGTTCGAATTTGCCCTTATGGTCCCGGATGGCCGATGTGAAGGAGCCCTTCTTGTGGCCGAAGAGTTCACTGTCAATCAGTTCCGAAGGGATGGCTGCGCAGTTCACCTCCACGAACGGCATCATGGAACGGGCCGACTGCTGGTAAATCCCCTGGGCCACCAATTCCTTGCCGGAGCCGTTGGGGCCGGTAATGAGGACGCTGGCCTGCGTAGGGGCCACCTTTTCAATCATTTCCTTGAGATGGCCGATGGGCGTACTCCCGCCTATCATCTCCTGGCCATAGACCTTCTTCTTGAGGATCTTGGTCTGGGTTACCAGCTTGGCCTTGTCCGTGGCATTCTTAAGGGTGATGAGGATGCGGTTCAGGTCCAGCGGCTTTTCGATGAAGTCGAAGGCACCCCGCTTGATGCAGTCCACCGCCGTGGTGATATCGGCATGGCCGGAGACCATGATAACGGGCGTCTCAATGCCTTCCTCCATAATCCGGGAAAGCATTTCCGTTCCGTCCATCACGGGCATCTTGATGTCGCAAAAGATGGCATCGTATTTTTCCTTTTCCGCCTTCTGGAGGCCTTCCTCGCCATTCTCGGCCGTCTCCACCTGATAGTTCTCCATTTCCAGGATCTCTTTCAGGGAGTAACGGATAGCGCGTTCGTCGTCGACAATAAGTACTTTCATAGAAATGTGCACCTGCAGTGCTTTAATTCAACCTTTCCAATTATTCCGCACAGGCCTGCCCTGCGGCTTGTCAACGTTACCCCTTCCCTAAACGCCCTTCGGGCTCAAAGGTTCTGGAATAACGTAAATGCTTTGATGTGCAAATATCGTAATATTTTTCTATATTTGTAAGACTTACAACCAATACTATGAACGTTCCCGACATCATTATCGCCGTAGACGGCTTTTCCTCCACCGGCAAGAGCACCTTTGCCAAAATGGTGGCCAAAGAATTCGGATTCCTTTATCTGGACAGCGGCGCCATGTACCGCGGCGTAACCCTTTTCGCCATGGAAAGCGGTTTCATCGCGGCTGACGGCTCCATCGACGAGCCGGCCCTGAAGGCCGTCATCGGCACGCTGGACCTGCACTTCCGCCGGGACAGCGGCGCCACCCTCCTCTTCCTGGGAGAGCGCTGCATAGAGGACCAGATCCGCACGCTGGAGGTCTCCTCCCATGTGAGCCCCATATCGGCCATTCCCTTCGTTCGCAACTTCGTGGACGGCAAACTCCACGCTTTCTCCGAAGGGGGCCGCGTAATCATGGACGGACGGGATATCGGCACCACCGTATTCCCCAACGCGGAGCTGAAAATCTTCATGACGGCCGATGAGAACGTTCGCGCGCAGCGCCGTTTCGACGAAATGGTTTCCAAGGGACAAAACCCTGTCTTTGAGGAGGTTCTGGCCAATCTGAAGGAACGTGACTATATCGATTCCCATCGGGAAGCCTCCCCGCTTTCCCAGGCGGCCGATGCCTTTGTGATGGACAACACCCATATGACCATGCACGAAGAACTGGTGTGGGCGCTGGGGGTGATCCAGGGAAAATTCGGCATCCTGGAAGCCGCTCTCTCATGTTAAAAGTGGAGATAGACCCGGGCTCCGGCTTTTGCGGCGGAGTGATCCGGGCCATCACCCGGGCCGAGGAATTCCTCTCCGGGGGAGAGGCCCTGTGGTCACTGGGCGCCATCGTCCATAACGAGGCGGAACTGGAGCGCCTGCAGTCCAAGGGTCTCCGGACCATAGACTCCCTGGAGGAAGTGCCCGACGGGGAAACGGTGCTCATCCGCGCCCACGGGGAGCCGCCTTCCACCTACAAAGCGGCGGAGAAACGTTCCCTGGCCATGATTGACTGCACCTGCCCGGTGGTGCTGCAACTCCAGCGCCGCATCCGGGAGGCCTATCAGCGTCTGCATTCGGAAGGCCGGAAAGGACAGATCCTCATTTTCGGCCGGGTGGGTCATGCCGAGGTCCTGGGCCTGCTGGGCCAAGTGAACGGAGACGCCCTGGTGGTGGAAAACGCCGATATGCTCAACGAAGCCATATCGGCCGGGCGCCTGGACTTCTCCCAGCCCATGGAAATCTTCTCCCAAACCACCAAAAGCCCGGCGGAATATGCCCAGATCTGCGAAATGCTCCGCGCCCGCGGGGCCGATGTAACGGTGCACGACACCATCTGCGCCCAGGTGGCATCGCGGCATGAGAAACTGTCGGCCTTTGCCAGTTCCCACGACGTGATCCTGTTTGTTTCCGGCCGCTCTTCCTCCAACGGAAAGGTGCTAAGCAACCTGTGCAAGAGCGTGAACCCCCGGACCTACCTGCTGGGATCGGCCTCGGAGATTGACCCCGCCTGGTTCCAGGATGCCACTTCCGTGGGCATCTGCGGCGCCACCTCCACGCCCAAATGGTTGCTGGAGGACGTTGCAGCCGCAGTTACAGCTATCGCCTGATTTCTAATTAAAACCAGCCAGCCTTAGATCAGGGAAATAAGTTGGATAGGATGGCTTCAAGGTCCGGTTTGCCTTCGTGGACCAGGATTTCGCCGGTCTGGCAATCAATCAGAAAGACTTTCGGGATAAACTCGATGCCATAATCCTTATATACTTTGCCGCCGCTCGCCAACACATTGATCCAGGTCATTTCATTCTTCTCCACAAATGATTTCCATTCCTGGGCTTTGGAATCCTGGGATATGCTGTAGATTTCCAGGCCCTTGCTATGATACTTTGCATAAACCTCCTTCAGCGTAGGGAGGGATTCCACGCAAGACAGGCACCAGGTTGCCCAGAAGTCCAGGATGACATAGCGGTTCTCCGGATTGTCAACGACAGCGCTCAGGCGGACAGGAATGTCATCCGTATTCCGATATTCCATATCGATGTAATGCTCACCAACCAGGTTGACCTCCTCTTCGGCAGCTTTTTTCCTGCGTTCTGCCGTTTCCGCCCTACGGACCAGGTTTTTTTTCAGGACTGAAATATAGTTCTTATAAGTCTTGGCCAGGTCCGGGGATAAACGGTCGATGATTTCATAGGCCCGGGTAAGGTCGTCGGGAAAATCATTGGCATACACCAAAGCCAGGAGATTCGTCTGTTCATCATTGACCGCCTCTTCCCAAAGAGCTTCCCTGGCATCAGGATCTGCAGCCATAATCCTATGGAAAGCATCATTCAGGACCGTTCCTGTCGCGCCCTTGGTCATGTCGTCCTCATCATCGGCGCAGACATCTACAATGACGGTGCCGGGCTCCAGGAAGAAATCTTTCAGCTGACCTCCGTCATACGGGTTGCCAAATACGTCCTCGGGATTTCTGGCATACAGGTACACGTGGGTTGGCACCGAAAAACCGGGATGGAATTCGAAAGCTCCATCCTTGACTGTCGTTGTGGAAACGACCTTGAATTTGTTCCATTCGTCTTGCAAAACGAGCTCCGCCCCGTCCTTGACACCTTTGACAGTACCCTTGACTGTACAGTATTCCTGTTTGCAACTGCTAAGGCCGATGATAAAAGATACGGCAAAGAAAATAAACGATCTTGTTTTCATAAGTTCAGAATATTCTACCAATTAACTAGAACAAATGTATCCTTTTTTCTCTTCTTTTCCAAATCTTCTCTCCAAACTAACCCATGAATGCCCAGAGGGCCCCTCACACCGCTCCTATCGCCCCAAAAACAGGGACGTTAGGCGCAAAAAAGGCCAATAATGCATTATTTCGTGCGGGTTGTTAACTTATATCATCAACCTTATCAACCCCTCAGATTTCACAAACGTATCAGGATGGGCCATAATGACTGCATAAACCTGTTTCCCATCCACCGGCTTTCCATCCCACCTCTGATAAAGGCCCTTCTCATTAATCAGTCGGGCAATTACGTCAGTCTTCATGCCGTGGTTGGATGAAGCGAGGAGATACACTATTGCTTCGGGGAGGGTCATCTAAAAGATAAATTGGAATTTACTTGCCAATCAGCTTCAGGAAGCGCTTGTCGTTCATTTGCTCATTGGTGATGTACTCGCCATCATGGAAGACTGCATAAGTGGTGATTGGCGTGGGTGCATTCTGGGCCTCTTCCTTGCT
>JAEEQF010000070.1 GCA_016285175.1 Bacteroidales bacterium | reverse complement strand
GGTCGCCACCCTGGCCCAGCTCGCCGCTGACTATGCCACGTATGAGAGCGCCTATGTCAAGGTGGTCGGCGTGACCTCCAAGACCACCACGACCGCCAAGGGCAACATCAGTGTCACCCAGGATGCCACGGACTATATCGTCTATACGAACGTGGCCATCCCGGTCAACACCGGCGACATCTTCATGGCCGAAGGCACCGTGACGAAATACAACACGACCGAGGAACTCAAGGTCTGGAAAAGCGCGGACCTGACCGTCACGACGCCGGCTCCGGTCCTTTCCGCTACGCCTGCCGCAACGACCGTCGCCGCCACGGCGACCTCCGTCACCTGGACCATCACCTCCAACACCGACTGGACGATCACGCCGGGTACCGGCGTCACCCCGTCCGCGACTGCCGGCAACGGCAATGCCGAGGTGACCCTCAGCTTCGCCGCCAACGAAGGCACGGAAGCCGCGACCTATACCGCCACGGTTTCCGCCGAGGGTTGCGATGACGTGACCATCACCATCACCCAGAACGGCACGGGTTCTTCCTCGACGATTACGGACGAGCTCACGGCCGATTTGTTTACGGCGCTTAACACGACTTATACGGATTTCTCCAATGTCGCCGCCACTTCCAAAGCGAGATATGCCGGCAACAGCGCCAAGAGCTCCTCCGGCGGCATCCAGTTGCGTTCCAAGAATAGCAACTCCGGTATAGTGTCCACGATCTCCGGCGGCCGGGTCAAGTCCGTGACGATCACGGTCGAGTCCGGCTCGAACAAGATCGACGTGTATGGCAGCAACACGGCCTACACCGGCGCCGGTGACCTCTACGCGACGGGCGAAGGTGGCAACCAGGGCACGAAGATCGGCTCCCTGACCGCGACGGGCACCGTCACATTCACGGACGACTATGCTTATGTCGGCATCCGCTCCAACAACGGATCCGTATACATTACCAAGATTGAGATTGAGTGGGAATGATGAACCGCGATGGCGAAGAATTTGAAAAATAGTTGTATCTTTGCAGCGAATTAATTCAGAAGGATATGAATTTAAGAGACATTAAGAAAGACATCGAGTATGTGATCGGTGCATTTGTGGATGACTGCACCCTGTTCCTCAATGTGAACCCGGGCAAGAACGCAGACGAAATCGCAGACCTCATTGACAAGGCTGTAGACCTATACAATGAGCTGCGGGACAAGGTGGTGAAGAGCGCCGGCGCGGAAAAACCCAAGCTGTGTTTTGACAGCATCCGCAAGGAACTGCTGGAAAAAACCGATGCCCTGTACGACGAGCTTAGCGTCGCAGTAAAGAAAGGTCTGGGCGAATAAAAAGAAGCCCCGTACCATAACAAAAGAGACTGGCCATTCGGTCAGTCTCTTGTTTTTTACCATCTTCCAGGAATGCCGCCGCCGGGACCGCCGCCCATGCCGGTGCTGTTGGTATAGGCCGATAAAGTTACGGCCGTCCCTCCGGATATGGACGCGTCCACAGAGAGCATTCCGTTAAAGAGCTTGGATCCGCCGCTCACCGTAACCCCGCTGTGGATGGCCGGCTGGGAGGCGCCGGAAACCACCATGCCGGTACCCGCGCTGGAGGGCGTCTTGAAGGCAAATACCCTATCGCTCAGGGTAAAGCTGTACCAGGTGTTTTTGGACCAGTTGCTGGCGGAGTAGCAAGTCTGGGACAGGACGGCGCCCCGTTCCAGGCCGCCCAGGGCCACCAGGTTTCCGCCGTTCACATACAGCGTGTGACCTTCTTCCGTGTTGGCATCCACAGCCACTTCCGCACCTCCGCTGCCAATAGTGTATACGGTGCCACCTTCTATATAAAGGTCTCCGTTGGCGTCCAGGCCGTCGTTGCCTGTGGAATAGGCGCACACAAAGCCGCCCAGGATGGCCATGTCACCGGCCGAATTGATGGCGTCGTCTTTGGATTGGGCGTAGACGGCGCCGCCGGAGATTTCAAGGATACCTTTACTCTCGATGGCCTCGTGATTGGCAGCCGTAGCATAGACCTCTCCAGCAGTAATGTAGAGGTCGCCGTCAAACTTGATGGCCTTGGCACTCTTGGAATCGTCTGCCGACGAGAAGTTACTTCCGGTTACGTTTACCGTCACACTGCCGCCCTGGAAATAGCCCTTGTCGTCTCCGCTGATGCCTTTGCCGCCCTGGCCGGAGTTGGATACCGTAAGGGAACCGGCATTCATCACAAAGAGCTTATCGGCCTTTACGCCCGAGGATGCCTTGTATTCCTGGTCCTCGTCATCATAGGCCGTTCCGCCGGTGACCTTCACCGTTGTGACGCCGCCATTGAACACCACCAGCGAGTCGGAGGTCATGCCTTTCTTCATGGCGGCCGATACACTCACATCCAGCGTTCCGCCGGAAACCACCAGGGCGTCCTTGCCCCGGATACCGTGTCCGGCCGAGGAGGAAACGGTGATTTTGGGATTGTCTACAAAACGGACGTAATCGTCGGAGGAAATGCCGCTCTTGCCTTTGGCGGTAACTTTGAGGGAACCCTCGCCGCTGAAGATGAGCTGGCCTTCGGAAAAGAAGGCCGCTTTTTCGTCCTCATCGGCAGGTGTGGAAGAATAGGCCGATCCATCGGCAAGGGAATTGCTGCCGTTCACAACTACGAAACAGCGTTTTTTACCTTGATTGTTGATGGCGGCGCCATTGGGGTTGGTCAGGTCCAGCCCGTCCAGGACAATGGCCTGCTTGTTCTTGGAATAGACCTTGAAGAAGCCGTCCGACGCGCTGCCGGACAGCTTGTACATCACCTTCTCCTTGGTGGAGGTGTTGTCGGCTGTAACCTGGTTGCCGTTTACGGTAACGATGCCTTTAGCGTCACCGGAGACGGCGGCCCCTGAAGGGGCGAAAACGATGGAGATGGTACGGTCGAACTCGGTGTTGGCGATAAGGTCTTCTTCCGGTTCGCTGTCGGCGATGCTTGCGCTGCTGTCGCCGGCACTTTCATAGGATTTGGCTTCGGCTGAAGAATTGCTGTTGTTGCTCCAGGGGTCAAAGATGTCGTCTCCAATCTTGGAGCATCCTGCCGCGACTATCGCCGCGCACAGGAGATAAAACAATACGTTCTTCATAGCGGTTTATGTTTAAATACACATTCTAACGGGGTGACAAAAAATCAAAAAGCTTGCCAAAACCTGTTATTCCAAAGGATGAGAAACAAAAAAACATCAGGCGCCGAGCCAACCGGGTATTATAGATTTTATACCATAAATTACTATATATCAATCACTTATTTGTGCACGAAAGAGAATGCGATATCAATTTATAATTAAATATTTTAAAAAATCCTTGTACATCTCAAAAAGTTGCCGTACATTTGCCCCCGAAAAGGTTAGAGAGTATAAGTGTATTCTAAAATTTAAGGATTATGAAAAAGGTATTTATGTCTGTCGCAGTTGTGGCCATGATGATTGCTGCATCTGCTTGCGGTAACAACAATGCCAAGAAGGCCGAGGCCGCTGCCGAGGATGCTGCCGATGCCGCCGTGGAAGCCATTGAAGAAGCCGCCGATTCCCTGGGAAGCGCCGTTGAGGATGCTGCCGAGGCTGCCGCCGATGCCGCCGAAAAGGCCATCGCCGAGTAATTTCTATTAATTAGAAAATGCAAGTTCTCCCGAGGATTTTATTCCCCGGGATTTTTTGTATCTTTACCGGACAAAAAGTAGAGGCCGATGGCAACTGTTGCAAAAAAGACGAAATCCCTGTGGTTCTGCTCCCACTGCGGCAACGAATACTCCAAGTGGATGGGGCGCTGCCCCGCCTGCGGGGAATGGAACACGATGGTGGAGAAGGAAGTGGTGACGGGCAAGCGTCCGGCGGCGGTTTCCGTACCTGGCTCCGGGCGAAAACCGCAGCCGCTCACGGAGGTGTCCACCTCCGTGGAGGACCGCATTTCCCTGGGAAGCGCAGAAGTGGACCGTCTCCTGGGGGGCGGCATCGTGCAGGGTTCGCTGGTGCTCATGGGCGGAGAGCCCGGCATCGGCAAATCCACCCTTTCCCTCCAGTTGCCCCTTCACCGGCCGGAATTAAAAACCCTCTATGTCACGGGTGAGGAAAGCGTGAAGCAGGTGAAAATGCGGGCGGACCGCCTGGGCGGAGACGCCTCCAACTGCTTCATTTACAGCGAAACGGACATGACCTCCATCCTGGAAGAGGCGCAGGAGGTGGCACCGGACCTGATGATAGTGGACTCCGTACAGACCATGTACTGCCCTTCGGTGGAATCTACGGCAGGTTCCGTGAGCCAGATCAAGGAAGTGGCCGCCACGCTGCTCCGCTTTGCCAAGGAAAGCGGGATTCCGGTCATCCTCATCGGCCATATCACCAAGGAAGGCTCCATCGCCGGGCCCAAGATCCTGGAGCATATCGTGGACGTAGTGCTGCAGTTCGAAGGGGAGAACCGGGGGGCATACCGGGTGCTGCGCAGCATCAAGAACCGCTTCGGCTCCACGGCCGAGCTGGCGGTGTTCGAGATGACGGGCACCGGCCTCCGGGAGGTGGCCAATCCTTCGGAAATGCTCATCCCCATGCACGAGGAAGGCCTCAGCGGTACGGCCATCTGCGCCATGCTGGACGGCAACCGGCCTTTCCTCTTTGAGGTGCAGGCGCTGGTCTCATCGGCCGTTTATGGAACGGCGCAGCGCAGCGCCACGGGCTTTGACGTCCGCCGCCTTAATATGCTGCTGGCGGTGCTGGAACGGCGTGCAGGCTTCAAACTGGGCCAAAAGGACGTTTTTCTGAACATGGCCGGCGGCCTCCGTATTACGGATCCAGCCTGCGACCTGGCCGTCATCTGCGCCGTACTCTCATCCAATTTTGACTATTCCATCCCCGCCAACGTCTGCTTTGCCGGAGAGGTGGGCCTCAGCGGAGAAATCCGCCCGGTCTCCCAGGCCGAAAGGCGCGCCGTGGAGGCCGCCCGCCTGGGTTTCAAGCGCATCTTCGTAAGCTCCTATACGCATTTTGACCGCAAGAGGGAAGGAATTGAAATTGTGAAAGTTGCCGATATCCCTGCCCTGGTAAGGGCATTGTTTAAATAGAACGAATATGAAAAAGTATCTGCTTACCATTATGGCAGGCCTCCTGGTTTTTGGAGCCGCCACTGCCCGCGCCCAGCAGGAAGACCTGGACGCACAATACGCTACGGACCTGCTCAAAGAAGGCCAGGCTCCGGATTTCACGCTGCCCGGAACGGACGGCAAAACCTACTCCCTTAAGGATTTCAAGGGGAAGACCCTTATCCTGGATTTCTGGGCCACCTGGTGCCCGGACTGCCGGGAGGAAATGCCGCAGCTGCTGGCCCTCCAGAAACGCATTAAGGGGCGGAAAGATATTGTGATGGTGGGTATTTCCTGCGACACGGATCCGGAAAAACTGTCGGCCTACGTAAAGGAGCAGGGCATAAGCTGGCTCCAGCTCTCGGACTTCAAAGCCAAGAAAGAAAGCCCCATCTACAACACCTTCAAAGTAAAATGGATTCCCACCAAGTACGTAATTGGTCCGGACGGTAAAATCCTGCTGGCAACCGTGGTCCAGGACAAGGTGGACGCCTTTGTGGAGAAGCTGCTCAAGTAGCTCTTGTAAGTATTTAACAGATTATCAGCGCACTGGCCCAGACTTCGCAGCCCTCGCAACGGCCCACGAAGCCCAGCCGCTCCGTGGTGGTGGCCTTCACGGACACCCTATCCGGCAAAACGCCCAGGATGGGCGCCAGCGTGTCCCGCATAGTCTGGATATGCGGCGCCAGCTTGGGACGCTGCAGAGCTATGGTAATGTCCACATTCCCAACCCTGTAACCCTTTTCGTGGACCAGTTCCACCACCTTTTTGAGGAGCAGTTTGCTGTCCACGCCCTTCCACTCGATGGACGTATCCGGGAACAGGTGGCCGATATCCCCCAGCGCCAGGCAGCCCAGCAGGGCATCGCAGAGCGCATGGATGGCCACATCGCCGTCCGAATGGGCCACGAAGCCTGTTTCGGAAGGAATCCGCACGCCCCCAAGCCACATAGGCAGTCCGGGCGCCAGAGCGTGAACGTCATATCCGTTGCCGATCCTGAAATCCATAGTACTACCGTTTTTGCAAAGATACCAAAAAAATGGTATTTTTGTAGATTAAAGGACTATTGCCATGGCCAATTTATTCAACTTCGGATTCTTCGGGAACCAGGAACACAGAGTCTTCAATTATAAACCCCGGTATTACGACCCGGAGGAAGAGAAGCGCCGCCAGATGTTCGGGGACGTGGACGGCACCAACGAAGCGGCCCGCGAGAATGGAGAGTATGTGCCCGGCAGCAGCCTGCGGGGTGCTTTCCGCAATGGCAATTACCAGAAGACCCGGGCCTCCATGACCAAGACCCACACCATCATCACCCTTGTAACCCTGGTGCTCATTGTGGTTGTGCTAATCTACATGACCAAATTCTTTGAGATGCTGTAAAGATTCTTCGCTTCGCTCAGAATGACATCAGAATGACAAAAGAATTGAGAATACTGCCCAAGAATATCTCCGACATGATCGCTGCGGGGGAAGTGGTCCAACGGCCCGCCTCCGTAGTAAAGGAACTCATGGAAAATGCCGTGGACGCAGGTGCAACGGACATCAAAGTCATTGTGACAGATGCCGGACGAACCCTTATCCAAGTCATCGACAACGGCAGCGGCATGAATCCGGACGACGCGGTCCTCTGCTTCGAACGCCACGCCACCTCCAAGCTCTCATCGGCCGAAGACCTGCATCACATCCTCACGTTTGGTTTCCGGGGAGAGGCGCTGGCGTCCATCGCCGCCGTGGCGGAAGTCACCCTCCGCACCCGTACGGCCCAGCAGGAAGTGGGCGTGGAAATCTCCATGGCCGGGTCGGAGCATCTGGGAACCCGGGAAGTGAGCTGCCCCATCGGCAGTAATTTCGCCGTCCGGAATCTCTTCTACAATATCCCTGCGCGCCGGAAGTTCCTCAAGAGCGACAATGTGGAACTGCGCCATATCGTGGAGGAATTCCAGCGGGTGGCGCTTACCCGGTGGGACCTGGCCTTCACCCTCACCCACAACGGGCGGGACATCCATGTGGTCAAACCCGCCAAATCCCTGAAATTCCGCATCCAGGACCTGCTGGGTCCCGCCATAACCGGCGACATCATGGATATATCGGCCGATACAACCATCGCCTCCGTACGGGGTTTCGTGGGCCGTCCGGAAAGCGCCCGGAAGACCGTGGGAAACCAGTTCTTCTTTGTGAACGGGCGGTATTTCCGCAGCCCGTACCTCCACAAGGCCGTGATGAAGGCCTATGAAAACCTCATCCCGGAAGGGAGCACCCCGTCCTATTTCATCTACTTGGACGTAGACCCTTCCACCATAGACGTAAACATCCATCCCACCAAGACGGAAATCAAGTTCGAGGAGGACCAGATGCTGTTTCAGACCCTGCTGGCCGCCATCAAAGAGGCCATGGGACGCGGCAGCGTGGCCGGTTCCATCGAATTTGACAATCCGGAGGCTCGGGAGATCCCGGTCATGGGGACCCGCTTCCAGGAATACCGTCCCTCCGCCGTCCCGGACGCCGGAGTGGACCTGGAGTACGACCCGTTCCAGGAATTGTCCGCCCCGGCCAGGGCTTCCTCCCATTACGACACCTCCAGGTACGTGGACAAGAGCGAGAATTACGGCGCCCTGTTCGAGGACCGGACCCTTCCCACAGCCCAGGTCCTGGTGGTCCAGGGCAAGTATATCCTCACCCAGAGCGCTTCCGGGCTCATGATCGTCCATGTGCGGCGGGCGCGGGAAAGAATCCTGTACGACCGCTTCCTGCAGGCCCTTACCGACGGCACCCATCTGAGCCAGCAGGCGCTGTTCCCGGTGCAGGTTGCCGTGGGCGTGGAAGGATGCCTCCTGGTCCAGGAGCACGCCGCGCTGCTGCAGCAACTGGGCTTCGACATTACCCCTTTCGGTCAGGATTCCGTGGTGGTGAACGGCGTTCCGGAAGGCTTTGACGCCACGCCGGGAAAGGTGGAAACCCTGGTGGGAGACCTCCTCCTCATCCTGAAGGACGACCATGCCTCCCTGCCGGGGGTGATGGAGCAGGCATCGGCCCAGAAATTCGCCCTCCTGGGTGCCTCGGGCGGCGAAAAGCTCAGCTCCCCGCTGGAGGCGCAACGCCTGGTGGACAGCCTCCTGCAAAGGCCCAACCCGGAGTTTACCTCTGCCGGACGGCGCATCATCGCCCTTGTTCCGGCCGATGAACTGGAAAAAAGATTCTAAGACATGAACGGAAGACCCTCTTTCCTTGCCAATATCCCGGTAGTAACCCGGAACCTTCTCATAGTGAACGTAGTTATGTTTATAGCCACGCTCATCAACGAAGAGTTTATGATAGGGACCTTTGCCATGTTCTACCCGGCATCTCCCTTTTTCCGCTGGTGGCAGCCCGTCACCCACATGTTCATGCACGGCGGCTGGTGGCATATATTCTTCAATATGTACTCGCTGGTCATCTTCGGCATGGTGGTGGAACGCGCCATGGGCACCCGCAAGTTCCTGCTGTTCTATTTCGTCACCGGCCTGGGAGCCGTTGCGCTGCACACGGCGGTGGAGTGGCTGGAAATCACCCATTTGGGTGCAGACCCCGTATCGGCCTATTATACGCCCATGGTGGGCGCATCCGGCGCCATCTACGGCGTGCTGGTGGCTTTCGCCATGCTGTATCCCCAGGCCAAGCTCACCCTCATCTTCCCGCCCATCACCCTGGACGCCAAATGGTGGGTGATCATCTTCATCGGCCTGGAACTGTTTACCGGCATCGTGGGTACGCGGATCGGGATTGCACATTTCGCCCATCTGGGCGGCGCCCTGTTCGGCTTCCTCCTGGTCCGGTACTGGCGTAAGACGGGAAAGCTTTACAGGTAGATGGCTAAGGAGAAAAAACAGCGGCACTGGCTGTCCCGGCTTTCGTTCGGGACGGTTTCGCTGGCGTTTTCCGGACTTCTGCTGCTAAGCTACCTGTCCCTGCTCATAGACCCCGCCAAGGCGTGGTTCTTCACCCTGTTCGGCCTGCTGTATATTCCGGTATTGCTGGTAGTGGCGGTGCTCTTTATCCTGTCCCTGTTCCGCCGGTCCCACATGCGGGGCCTGCTGCTCCTGATGCTGCTGCCTTCCATTTTCATTTTTGGCAAGTACTATCAGTTCCGCGGGCCTTCGGAGGATAAACCCGCCACCCTTTCCATCCTCTCTTACAACGTGGGGCTCTTCACCCACGGAGACGGCGAAAAGGACCCCCTGGAGCTGGCCGATGAAGTCTGCGACTGGCTCAAGCAGGCCGATGCCGATATCATCTGCCTGCAGGAGTTCTGCCTTCCGGGCCATGTGGACTTCGGTTCCTGGCTCCGGCGCCGCTTCCCGGGCTACGAAGTGGATTATTTTGCCGTCACCGGCCCTATCGGCCAGTTCGGAAACGTTACGCTAAGCCGACGACCCATTACAGGAAAGGGCAAAAACAACTTTGAAAAGTCCACCAACATGGCCCTCTGGACGGACGTGCGCCTGGACAGCTCCACCGTCCGGCTGTACAACTGCCACTTTGAAAGCTATAACATATCCCTTTCCGGCCTGGTGAAAAAGGCCGGCGAAGAAGGGCTGGTGGAAGAAACCGGCCAGAAGATGCGGCGCTCCATCACCGAACGGCCCAAACAGGTGGCCCAGGTGATGCGGGACGTGGACGCCGCTCCCGTCCGTTCCCTGGTGCTGGGAGACTTCAATGACAATCCCCTGAGCTACACTTGTTTCCGTTTGCTCCGGGGCCGGAAGGACTCCTTTGTGACGGCCGGAAAAGGTTTCGGTGCCACTTACCGGAGCCTGTGGCCGCTGCTGCGCATAGACTATATCCTTTATCCCAAAGACCTTACCGCCGTTTCCTACAAGGTGGAAAAGGTGAAATACTCGGACCATTACCCCATCATCGCCACATACTATGAAAGCGGAAGAAATACTCGCTGAAGCCCTTAAGACACTCCGCGCAGGCGGAACCATCCTTTACCCCACGGACACGGTCTGGGGCCTGGGCTGTGACGCCACCAATCCTCAAGCCGTTGCCCGTATCTATGAAATCAAGCAGCGGGCCGATTCCAAGTCCCTGGTCCTGCTCTCCTGCGACCTGGACATGGTGGCACGCTATGTCAAGGAGATTCCGTCCATTGCCGTGGACCTGGTGGAAGTGAACGACGCGCCCATGACCCTCATCTATCCCGGGGCCATCGCCTGTGAGGAAGGTGCATCCGGCGACAGATGGCATCTGGCCTGGAATACCGTTGCCGAAGACGGTTCCGTGGGCATCCGCATCCCCCTTATGGACTGGTGCAAGCAACTGGTATTCAAGTTGGGACGGCCCATCGTGAGTACATCGGCCAATATCTCCGGAGAACCCACGCCGCAGCGCTTCTCGGACATCGATCCGGCCATCAAGGAGGCTGTGGACTTTGTAGTTCCGCCGTCCGTGGACACCCAGTCCACCGGCAAGGCCTCCCAGATCCTGAAGGTGGGCCTGAAGGGCGAAATAGAGATTATACGGAAATAATGGAGCTCTTCTACGCATACGAAGTTTCGGGCCGATACTGCCGGTTGGACGCAGAGGAAAGCGGTCACTGCGTCCGCGTGCTCCGGC
>JAEEQF010000069.1 GCA_016285175.1 Bacteroidales bacterium | reverse complement strand
GGAAAAGCTCGTAGATGTCGCGGGCCGAATGGCCGGTAGCCAGGATTACTTTATCGGCCTTGTAAGCGACTGAGCCGCAATGCACTGCAAAGCCATCGGCCTGACGGACGATGTCCGTTACCCGGCTGTCGAAATGATATTCCCCGCCGTGGTCTTCAATGCACTCCCGGATGTTTTTCACAATTTCCGGCAGGCGGTCTGTGCCGATGTGCGGATGAGCGTCGATGAGGATGTCCGGATGGGCCCCGAAAGCCACCAGCTGATGCAGGACCTCCCTTATATCACCCCGTTTGGAGGAACGGGTAAAGAGTTTTCCGTCGCTGAAAGCCCCGGCGCCGCCTTCTCCATAGCAATAATTGGAGTCCGGGTCAATGACGCCCTGGGTGGACAGCTTGGCCATATCCACTTTGCGGCGTTCCACGTCCTTGCCCCGTTCCAACACAATGGGTTTCAGGCCCTTCTGCAGGAGTTTCAGCGCAGCGAACATCCCGGCCGGCCCAGCGCCAATCACTATTATCGGCCGGGCCTGGTGCACATCCAGATAAGGCGCCACCTGATAGGGCTCATACGCTTCGCCCTCCCGGTATGCCTGCACGCGGTAACGGTACAGGATCTCCTGCCGGGCATCCACGCTCCGGCGCACCACTACCCATCGGCCCACCTTTTCCGGCTTTACGCCCAAGGCTTTTGCGGCCGCTTCCTTCAGCTCCGCATCGGTATGCTCCTTGCCAATCTTTTTGGCTATTTCGAATTCTTTCATGCTGCTATACCCCTACAGTTTCACAAGCGCCCGGCCGGCGCGGCCGTCCACGCAGACGGTGAGGGGCTTGTCCAGGCGGATATGGCGGAGGAATTCCGTTTCAAACTCGGCGGGAAGGGCGTCCAGGGGACTCAGGTCGAAGAAGTCGCCGTTGCGGGAATACGGGTCCACGTTCACATAACCTGCATTGAAGGAGGTGAGGTTCTGGAAGAAATGCGTTCCCTGGCTGGGATCCACGCGGAAGTCCGGCAGGCAGCACTCGATGAGGGCCTTGGTCTCCGAGATGTCGCTCCACGCCACCGGTACGCCCAGCGTGGGGATGCTGGAACCCCAGCGGCCATAGCCGATAAGGACATACTGGCGCCCTTCGGCCCTTAACCTGGCGTTCAGCGCCCGTAGTTCGGCGGCCATCTCTACGGTCTTCATCTTGTCAAACTTGTCGGCCTTAAGGTATACGATGTCTTGGATGTCCGGGATCCAGCCGGTGCCCAGGGCGCTCTCCGAACGGACCAGCGCGCCGGAGCAGTCAATCTCCCGCCAGTCCACTTCCGCCTGCAGGCTGTCGGAAGATATCGGCCTGATTTGCAGGGCGTTGAAGAGACCGGTTGAAAGTTCTGCGGCAAATTCTATCTCCACGCTGCAGTTCATTTCCGCAGTGCAGATTTCCAGCAGTTCCTGGACGATGGGCGCCAGCGGGAAAGTCCCGTAGCGGAGAACATGGGCGAAGGTTACAATCTTGGGACCCCGCGGGAAGGGGGAGTCCACGATGCGCATATTCTCAAAGTCGTAGGTGGAAACGACCTTGGAGAAGCTCTGGAACTTTTCGCAGTCGGAAACGGGGACGCGTTCCAGGTTCACCGCGTCGTCCACGGAGGTCTTGAATTTTTCCGGCTGCAGGTTAAGCGCATACATCACCTGCTGGGTTTCCCGCATGGCCAGGTCCGGTGTGGAGGTCTGCAGCACATGCTTGGGATAGGCCGGAGAGAAGCGCAGCACCTGTTCGCCGTCCACCACCGCCTTGCCCAGGCCGTAAGCCACCTTGGCGATGCCTTCCTCGGCCTTTTCATAGCCGATGGGATAGAAGTTCACGCTGCGGGCCACGCCGGAGAGGGTGGGGAAGAAGAAGCCGCCGTCTTCCGCACCGCAGACTTCCTGCAGTACGATGGCCATCTTCTCTTCCGAAATCACATTGGCCGTGGCGGTGATATAGCCCTTGGAAGAGGCAAAATAGACGGAGGCGTAGACGCTCTTGATGGCTTTGGAGAGAAGCCGGAGTTCCTGGTCCTCGTTCTCCACCGCCGGAATCATGTAGGTGGAGTATACGCCTGCAAACGGCTGATAATAAGAGTCTTCCAGTTTGGAGGAGGAGCGGACGGCCAGCGGCGTACGCACCACGCGGATAAAGGCACGCAGCGCCTCGATAAGGTCTACAGGCAGGTTGGAAGAAACGAACTCGGACAGGATTTCCGCATCCGAGATGTCCGAATTGATCACATACTGGAGGCCGTTTTCCAGGATAAAGCGGTCGAAGTATTCCGTGGCAATCACCAGCGTCCGGGGGACCATCACGCGGACGTCTTCCCATTTGTCGTACAGCTTGTGCTTGTACAGGATGTTGTTCAGGAAAGCCAGGCCGCGGGCTTTGCCGCCCAGGGAGCCTTCGCCGAAACGGGAGAACCAGATGGTGTCGTTGTAGGTATTGGGGTCGAAGCGCGCCACAACACCCAGGCTTTGCCGAACGCGGTAGTTGTGGATGAGCGGAATGGCCATGGCGCGGAATTCGGCCGCGGTGGGCAGCCGGCTGCTCTTGATGGCGTTCCCTTCCTGGAAAATACCCCGGGCCAGCAGCCAGCGGGAAATGTAATTCTTGCTGCGAAGCTTGTCCAGCACCTTTTCCGGCAGGGTTTCCAGCACGTCTTCCACTTCCTGCAGGTCCCTGGCGCGGGCAATCTCCCTTCCGCGGTCGTTGGTGGCCACAAAGTCGCCGAAACCGAACTCCCGGCCGATATATTCGGCCAGTTCGTGGGTCAGGGTTTTGGAGCGCTTCATCAGGAAGCCGGCGTGCAGGCTTTCGGCCACCTCGTGCATGCTCTCCTGCGAACTCTGCATCAGGATGGGCATGCGGGGTTCGTCGCTGCGGATGAACCGGCACAGGTCCACGCCCGCATCCAGCTTTTCCGTGGAGGCCTTGTCTCCGCGGTGCAGGACGAAGCCGATATCGGAAATCACGCCCAGAAGATTCTCCTTATAGGTGTTGTAGAGATTCAGGGCGTCCTCGTAGTTGGTGGCCATGAGGATCTTGGGCCTGGCCCGCTTACGGAAGATCTGCTGCTCTTCGTTCAGTGCATCCAGGATGGCGGCGCTGTTCTGCTGGAGCACCAGTTTGTACAGAAGGGGCAGGTAAGTGGAGTAGTAGCGGACCGAATCTTCCACCAGCAGGATGCACTGCACGCCGCCCTCCAGGATGTCCGTTTGGGCGTTCATGCTGTCTTCCAGCAGTTTGATGATGGCGATGATGAGGTCCGTACTGCCGTTCCAGCAGAAGATATAGTCGATGGCGGAGCGGTCGTGCTCCTCCATCTGCCGGTAAACCTCCTTGGAGAAGGAGGTGAGGAGGATTATAGGGACATCGGCCCCGTATTCCTTCATCCTGTGGGAGAAGGTGAAGACATCCACCTCACCAACGTTGTACATCGTGATGACCAGGTCCCAGCGTTCCCCGGCTTCGGCCATTTCCAGGGCCTCCTTGGTGGAGGCGGCGCGCACGAACACCGGCGGGTTGCTAAGGTTCAGTTCCGCATATTCCCTGGCGATACGGGCGTCCAGGCGTCCGTCCTCTTCCAGGGAGAAGTTGTCGTAGTTGTTACAAACCAGCAGAATCCGGCGGATCCTTCTGGCCATCAGCGATGTAGCGTCGGTCATATATAGTTTTATACCAGTCCTTGGTCTGACATGGCGCCGGCCACCTTGATGAAACCGGCGATGTTGGCGCCTTTCACGTAGTTTACGGTGCCGTCTTCACGGGTTCCGTATTTCACGCAAGCGGCGTGGATGTCCTGCATGATGCGGCGGAGGTAATGGTCCACTTCCTCGGCCGTCCAGCTCTGGCGCATGGAGTTCTGGCTCATTTCCAGGCCGCTGGTGGCTACGCCGCCGGCGTTGGATGCCTTACCCGGGGAATACAGCAGGCCGGCGTCCTGGATAATCCGGATGGCTTCCGGGGTGGTGGGCATGTTGGCGCCTTCGGCCACGCACATGCAGCCGTTCTTCACCAGGGTCTCCGCATCGGCCTTCTCCAGCTCGTTCTGCGTGGCGCAGGGGAGGGCTATGTCGCAGGGGACCTTCCAGGGGCGCTCGTCGGGATAATAGGTGACGCCGGGGAATTTCTGGGCGTACTCCTTGATGCGGCCGCGGCGGATGTTCTTGAGCTCGAATACATAGGCCATCTTTTCCTCGTCCAGCCCGGCAGGGTCGTGGATAAAGCCGTTGGAGTCCGACAGGGTGACCACCTTGGCACCCAGGCGCATGGCCTTCTGGGCTGCATATTGGGCCACGTTGCCGGCGCCGGAGATGCACACGGTCTTGCCGTCGAAGCTTTCTCCGCGGGTGGAAAGCATCTGCTCCGTAAAATAGCACAGGCCATAGCCCGTGGCTTCCGGACGCAGCAGGGAACCGCCCCAGGCGAGGCCCTTACCGGTGAGGGTGCCGGAGAATTCGTCCCTCAGGCGCTTGTACTGGCCGAAAAGGTAGCCGATCTCACGGCCGCCCACGCCGATATCGCCAGCCGGTACGTCCGTATCGGGGCCGATGTGGCGGCAGAGTTCCGTCATGAAACTCTGGCAGAAACGCATCACTTCGTTGTCGGAATGGCCGCGGGGATAGAAGTCCGCTCCGCCTTTGGCGCCGCCCATCGGCAGCGTTGTAAGGGCGTTCTTGAAGGTTTGCTCGAAAGCGAGGAACTTCATGATGGAGAGGTTCACGCTGGCATGGAAGCGGATACCGCCCTTGTAAGGGCCGATGGCGCTGTTGCACTGCACCCGGTAGCCTTTGTTGATGTGGATTTCTCCGCGGTCGTCCATCCAGGGGACGCGGAACATGATAATGCGTTCCGGTTCCACGATCCGCTCCAGGATTTTCTGGTCCATCAGGTGGGGATAACTGGTGATGTAAGGGGCTACGCTTTCCACCACTTCGCGCACGGCCTGGTGGAATTCACGCTCACCGGGATTCCTGGCAATTACATCGCCCATGAATCCCTCTACATAGTTTTGGGTAAATTTGTCCATAAGTTCGAGGATAGATACACTACTAACTGGGCAAAGATAATAATTATTTTTAATAATTACAAGAGCTTATCCGGGATTACTATACGGCGGACATTGCAGCCCACGTAATTGCCGATAACGATGACAGGGTAGTACCAGAGGATGGCGGGACTCCATTTCCACGCCGCCACCAGATACACTACATCGGCGATGGAGTGGTAGAAGCCGCAGACGATGAACAGGGGCACGCCGAAGAGCACGGGCACCAGGCTGTTGGACTTGCGGTACAGCCACACGGAAAGGTCTATGATGAGGCCGCAGCCGATGGCCCTGAGAAAGCTTCTCCAGGGGCCCTGGGCCAGCCTGCCGTCCACTACCGCCTGCGCCCGTTCCTGGGGCTCTCCGCCGATGGAGACCACCAGGAGGCCGATAAGTATGCAGGCCAGAACGTTGAACAGCCAGATGAGGGTGAGGGCGCCGATATCCGTCATCACGCCGGCTTTCCCGGTGTAAAGGAGGGACCCCGAAAGGACTACGCCCACCAGGCCGAAAGCAAAAATAACGGCGCCGGGAATCCCCCCCAGCGCCAGGAAACCATACGCACCCAGGCCGATAAGGATGCCGGCCAGCAGGGAGAGACGGTTGTCTTTGGACATAGATTCAGATTTTAGTTCACTTTACAAAAATAAGTAAAAAAAGCTTATCTTTGTAAGGTATGGTTCAGGAACTGGTTGGCAAATATATTTTTCTGGTCCAGACCTTCGTGGAGGCCGGGGACAGGGGATTGAGTCTGCAGGAGGTATCCCATAAGTGGGAGGACCGCTACGGGACGGAGTATCCGCGGCGCAGTTTCCTCAACCACCGGGCTGCCGTGGAGGAGATCTTCGGCATCGTGATCACCTGCGACCGTACCACCAACCGGTACAGGATCAATGAGGCGGAAAGCGCTGTAGACAAGCGGGAAGCAGTGGATTACCTCATCAACACCTTCACCGTGAACAGCCTCCTTACCCTGGGGAAGGAGCGCCTGAGCGGCCGGGTCTCCGTGGAGGACATCCCTTCCGGACAGCACTACCTTATTTCCATGATGCAGGCCCTGCTGGACAATGCGGAACTCCGCATAAAATACCGCAAGTACCTGAGTGAGGGGGAGGATGTACGCGTTATCCGGCCCTATGCCCTCAAGGAGTTTGAGAAGCGCTGGTATGTGGTGGCGTACAGCACGGAGCGGAAAGCGCTTCGGGTATATGCCCTGGACCGGATTACCGCCCTGGAACGTACCGGGGAGACATTCCGGATGCCTGCCGCTTTCCATGTGGACGATACCTTCGAAGCCAGTTTCGGCATCTATCTGCCGGAAGGGGAGAAGCCTTCCCTGGTTAAACTAAGGACCACCCTCCGGGAGGCCGCATACCTGCAGGACCTGCCGCTGCACCCTTCGCAGCATCTGGTGAAACGGGAAGGGGACTCCTGCCTTTTTGCCCTCCGGGTCATTCCCAACCCGGATTTTGTGATGGAACTGCTCCGGCACGGGAACCGGCTGGAAGTGCTGGAACCGGAGAGCCTGCGCCTCACCGTAAAAGAAGAATTGGAAAAAGCATTGTTACAATATGAAACGTAAAACCATTATCCTGGCGATGGCGGTCATGGCCCTCGTCGCCTGTCAATCCAAAGAAATGAAGCCTCAGCAAGGTTACATCGGCCCGTCGGACATCCAGGTCCAGGACGGCATCATGACACCGGAAGCGCTCCTCTCCCTGGGACGTATCTCGGACCCTCAGCTTTCCCCGGACGGGAAAACCATCCTTTATGGCGTGAGCTATACGGATATCGCGGAAAACCGCAGTGTCCGCAACCTGTTCACCATTCCCGTGGAGGGCGGAGACCCCGTGCAGCTCACCATGGACGGGAAGAGCATCGCATCGGCCAAATGGGCGCCGGACGGAAAGTCCATCTTCTTCCTGCAAGGCGGACAGCTGTACAAAGCCGCCTATAACGGAAAGCTGGGCAAACGGGAGCAGTTGACGGACGTGGCAAAGGGCATAGACGACTATTTGCTCTCTCCGGACGCCTCGCAGATAATCTACGTTTCCACCGTGCACAGTGCCGTGGAAGTGCCCTCGGACACGGATCCTTTGCTGGACAAGGCCGAAGCCTATGCCACCGAGGACCTGATGTACCGGCACTGGGACCACTGGCGCACGGACATCAACCATAGCTATGTGGCATCCCTGGGAAACGGCATCATCCAGGAAGGGATGGATATCCTGGGCGGTCCCGACGTGCTCTTTGAACTGCCGAACGGCCCCTTCGGAGACGTGGCAGACCTGTGCTGGAGCCCCGACGGCCGCTACATCGCCTATTCCTGCAAGGCCCTCACAGGCAAGCAGTACGCTTTTTCCACCAACACCTGCATCTTCATCTACTGCCCGCTCACCGGGGAAACCACCCAGGTCACTTTCAAGGGCGGCTATGACACGCATCCCGTCTGGAGTCCGGACGGCAGCCGCCTGGCCTGGCTCTCCATGGAGCGGGACGGCTACGAGGCCGACAAGGTGCGCCTGATGGTGGCCGATGTGGAATATGCACCGGCAGGGGAGGGACAGGCCGGCAATCCCCGGGTGGATAATATCCGCGACCTCACCGCCTCTTTCAAGTATAACGCCGACGGCCCCGTATGGGCCGCCGATGGTAAGTCCATCTTTTTCGCCGCCCTCGCCGAAGGCCTCCAGGGCGTCTTCAACGTGGTGGTGGAGGCCGATGAACCCGCCATCTTCCGCCTTACGGCCGACAACCTCTGGTTCGACTTCGGCTCTCCTTTCGGCATCCTGCAGGACGGCACGCTCCTCACCACTTACGCTTCCATGGATTTCCCCACGGAACTGGCTGCGGTGAACGACAACGCCGTACGGCAGATCACCTTTGAGAACGAGCATATCCTCTCGCAGCTGGATAAGCACGAGACAGAGGCCCGGTATGTCAAGACCGTGGATGGGGAAGACATGCTCACCTGGGTATTGTTCCCGCCGCAGTTCGATCCCACCAAGGAGTATCCCGCCATCGAAATCTGCCTGGGAGGCCCCCAGGGCACGCTTTCGCAGGGCTGGAGCTATCGCTGGAACTATCTGCTCATGGCTCACCAGGGCTATGTGGTGGTGCTCCCGAACCGCCGTGGAACCACGGCCTTCGGCCAGCCTTGGTGCGAGGAGATCTCGGGCGACTATATCGGCCTGAACATGCAGGATTACCTTTCCGCCGCCAGGATGATCAAGGCCGAGCCTTATATCAGCGGCGTGGCGGCCTGCGGTGCTTCCTATGGCGGCTACAGCGTTTATTATCTGGCCGGTATCCACGGTGATATGTACGACTGCTTCATCGCCCATGCAGGTATTTTCAATGAGGAACACATGTACATGACCACCGAAGAGATGTGGTTCCCCAACTGGGACAACGGCGGCATTCCCATGGAATATGCCTATGCTCCGGACCAGACGGGCCCTGCCGGTGACGGTGTCACCTTCGGCGGTCTGCAGCAGGCCGGCTCCCCCTGGAGCAACAAGGCCGCTGCCGTACGCCATTACGCCAATTCCCCGCACAAACTGGTGCAGAACTGGCATACGCCCATCCTGTGCATCCACGGCGGTTCGGATTTCCGCGTCCCTTACGATGAAGGCATGGCCGCCTTCAACTCCGCCCAGATGATGGGCGTACCGTCCAAACTCATCGTATTCCCCAACGAGAATCACTGGATCCTGAAGCCGCAGAACGCCCTGTACTGGCACCGCTCGTACTTCGGCTGGCTGGAGCGTTGGATGAAATAAGTCCATCGGCTCGTCCACAAGACCATTTTCCCATCTTTCCGGTCCTGTCCACGGGCTATCGCCCGCCTGCAGGACCGGATTTCTGCATTTTTGGTCCTGAAAACGGGCTTTTGATTAGGAAAAAAGTATCTTTGTATTTGAAGATGACGTAATCCATTATTTATAAAATATGAAAAGAATCATTTCTTTATTCGCCCTGGCACTTTTGACTGCCACTGCCGCCTTCGCCCAGGAGGACATCCTTGCGGAAAAAACTGTCCAGCAGGAGGTTAAACCCTATAAGGTTTATTGTGAAATTGTATCTTACGTCAGAGGCCTTTTTTCCAACAAAACCAATGTGGAACTGGACTTCGGCCAGTATGCCAGCTGGTGGAGCGCAGACCGGCAGCTGGTGGATGAGAACGGGGATGCCATTTCCTTCAATTCCATGCTGGATGCGGCCAATTATATGGGCCGTAGAGGATGGAACCTGGAAGAATGCTATATTATCCAGAATTTCAACAAAGGAGACTCCGGGGATCCACAGTATCATTGGATTATGTCCAAGGAAATTACGGACCCTTCCCAGATAACAGAGGGTCTTCGAACCAAAGGCATGAACAAATACTAGGAGATCTGCGAGTAGTCCTTGGAGGCGTATTTGTCTTTTCTGAGTTCGGCTGCAAGGACTGCGTTCACGGGCTTTTCCAAGGCAGGGTCCTGGTCCAGGATGTGCTGGGCATAACCGCGGGCATCGGAGAGCAGGATGCCGTCCTTGGCCAGGGAAGCTATTTTGAGATCTACGGGCAGGCCGCTTTGCTGGGTGCCTTCCAGGTCTCCGGGGCCGCGCATCTTCATATCTTCCTCGGCCAGCTCGAAACCGTTTTCAGTGGCGCAGAGAAGGTCCAGCCGCTTTTGGCTTTCCTTGGACACTTTCGTGCCTTTCATCAGGATACAGAAGGACTTTTCGGCACCCCGGCCCACACGGCCGCGCAGCTGGTGGAGTTGGCTGAGGCCAAAGCGTTCGGCACTTTCGATGACCATTACGGAAGCATTGGGAACATCCACTCCCACCTCAATAACAGTGGTGGATACTAGTATGTTTGCCCGGCCAGCCGCAAAGGCATTCATATTGAAATCCTTCTCCTGCGGGGTCTGCTGTCCGTGGACGATGGCCACCTTGTACTGCGGCAGCGGGAAGGCCTTCACAATCTCCTCATATCCCAGCTGCAGGTTCTTGTAGTCCAGTTTTTCGCTCTCGAAGATGAGCGGATATACTATGAATGCCTGCCGTCCCTTGGCAATTTCCTCCCTTATGAAGTTGTGCATGGCGTGGCGCTTGTTTTCGCCCACGCAAAGCGTCTGGATGGGTTTTCGGCCCGGAGGCATCTCGTCAATCACGGATACGTCCAGGTCTCCATACAGGGTCATGGCCAGGGTGCGCGGAATGGGCGTTGCCGTCATTACCAGAACGTGCGGAGGGATACCGCCGGAGCCCTTGCTCCAGAGCCTCGCGCGCTGCTCCACGCCAAAGCGGTGCTGCTCATCCACCACGGCCAGCCCCAGCGCCTTGAACTTTACCGTATCTTCAATGAGCGCGTGCGTGCCGATAATGACGCCGATGGAGCCGTCCTCCAGTCCTGCGTGGATTTCCCGCCGGGCCGCGACGCCGGTATTGCCGGTGAGCAGGACCACCTTGACGCCGGTGGGCGCCAGGTATTTGGATACATTGGCAAAGTGTTGCTGGGCAAGTACTTCCGTAGGTGCCATCACGCAGGCCTGGTAGCCGTTTCCCACCGCGATGAGGGCACTCAGCACAGCCACCATGGTTTTACCGGAACCCACGTCTCCCTGGAGCAGCCGGTTCATCTGATGTCCGCTGCGCATATC
>JAEEQF010000068.1 GCA_016285175.1 Bacteroidales bacterium | reverse complement strand
CCAGCAGAAGTCCCCAAGGTCAATGAAATAGCGCTTGTCCCCCACAAAGATGGCGTTGCTGTATTGGAGATCCCCATGTATGGCCGTGTCCTCGTCCGGGACATCGGCGATGAACCTGGCCAGTTTCTCCTTTTCAGCCGGTGAAAAGAAGGGATTCTCCTCCAGGAGCCCATAGTAGCGGTCCTTCACGTTCTGGAAAAGGGTGGTGTCCACGTGCGTGGAATGGAGCTGCAGGCACATCCGGGCGAATTCGGCCGCATACTGGGCCACCTTTTCCGGATGGTCCCCCGTAGCACGGGAATACGAAACCTTGCCCGGGATGCGGCGGAAGCGGATACCGTAGCGGCCATCCTCCGTAACCACATAGTCCCCCGGTTCCGGCGTGGGAATGCCCATGTCATAGACCTTCCGGGCCAGCATCATCTCGTCCAGCGGCTGCCGGATCTTGCCCGGGAAATAGAGTTTGAGCATGATATCGGGGTCCGACTTGTGGTCGTAGCTCTCTCCGTTGGCACCGCCGCCGGAAAGCACATAGTCATTGAGGGAAATGGGAATGGCGTTCATCTTGCGAAGTATACTATTTGAGGTTCCACAGACAAAGATAAGCAAATAATTCCTATATTTGGCCCGCAAAACCCACGGGCGATGAAAATACCCGATAATCTTACCGGCCGATGAATACTATTTGGATTGTACTGCCCATCCTTACGCTCCTGATGTTCGATCTGGGGCTGTCGCTGAGGTTCGAAGACTTCGGGAAGGTATTCCGCCATCCCTGGCCGCTGGCCGTGGCCCTTTTCGGCCAGCTGGTCCTGCTGCCCGCCATAGCGCTGGGCCTGGCCTATCTGTTCGGCCTGCCGCCGGTGTTTTTCATCGGCCTGGTGCTCATCGCCTGCTGCCCGGGCGGAAGCTCCTCCAACGTGTTTTCCAAGCTGGCCGGCGGCGATGTAGCCCTGTCCGTGACACTTACGGCGCTTAGCAGCATCATCACCCTCTTCACCATCCCCTTCATCATGAGCTGGGCCACGCAGCTGGTGGGCGAAAGCGTAGGCATCACCCTCCCGGTGGGCAACCTCATCAAGCAGAACCTGGTGCTAATGCTGCTGCCGGTGCTGCTGGGAATCGGCCTGCACTATGCCTGGCCTTCCGGGGCCGATAAGACGGACAAGGTGCTCTCCAAGCTGGCCTTTCCCCTGCTGCTGGTGCTCATCACCGTATTCTACATCCAGCACCGGCATACCATCCTGGAGAACATCGGCATCCTGGGAATTTGCGTCACCGCGCTCATCCTGCTGGCCATCGCAGTCTCTTCCCTGCTGTCCCGCCTGGTGAAAAACAGTCCCCGGCAGCGCCGGACGGTAGTTATCGAAGTGGGGATGCAGAATGCCGCGCAGGCCATTGCCATTGCGTCCAGCCCGCTCATCTTTGCCAATGAGGAAATGGCCATTCCGGCCATCCTCTACTCCTTGATGATGAATATTGTGCTCCTCACTTACGTGGGAGTGGTAAGAAAAAAGGGGGTTAAATAACCCCCAGTTCCTTGCCAACCTTGATGAAGGCGGCTATTGCCTTGTCCAGGTGTTCCTGCCTGTGCGCAGCGCTTAGCTGCACGCGGATGCGGGCCTGGCCCTTGGGCACCACCGGATAGTAGAAGCCCGTCACAAAAATGCCCTCCTGGGCCATTTTGGCGGCGAATTTCTGGGAAAGCGGGGCGTCGTACAGCATTACGGCGCAGATAGCGCTCTGGGTGGGCTTGATGTCAAAGCCGGCGGCCATCATCTTGTCCCGGAAGTAATTCACGTTCTCTACCAGCTTGTCATGCAGCGCGTTGGACTCCTTCAGGATCTTGAAGGTTTCCAGGGCGGCGCCGGCAATCATGGGCGGGATGGAGTTGGAGAAGAGGTACGGACGGGAGCGCTGGCGCAGCATATCTATGATTTCCTGCCGGCCGGTGGTGAAACCGCCCACGGCACCGCCGAAGGCCTTGCCCAGGGTGCCGGTGAAGATGTCTATGCGGCCGTAGCAGCCAAACTGTTCCGCCACGCCGTGGCCGGTGGGACCTACCACGCCGGCGCTATGGCTTTCATCCACCATCACCAGGGCGTCGTACTTCTCCGCCAGGGTGCAAATCTGGTCCATGGGGGCCACGTTGCCGTCCATGGAGAACACGCCGTCCGTCACGATGATGCGGTGGCGGCAGGCCTGGGCCTCCTTGAGCTTCTCTTCCAGATCGGCCATGTCGGCATTGGCATAGCGGAAGCGCTGGGCCTTGCACAGGCGCACGCCGTCGATGATGGAGGCGTGGTTGAGGGAGTCCGAGATAATGGCGTCCTCCGCCGTGAAAAGGGGTTCGAACACACCGCCGTTGGCATCGAAGCAGGCGGCGTACAGGATGGTGTCCTCCGTGTGGAAGTACTCCGAGATGGCCTTCTCCAGCTCCTTGTGGATGTCCTGCGTGCCGCAGATGAAGCGCACGGACGACATGCCGTACCCACGGGTTTCCATGGCCGATTTGGCGGCTTCGATGAGCCGGGGATTATCGGCCAGGCCCAGATAATTGTTGGCGCAGAAGTTAAGGGCTTTGCTCCCGTCCTGCAGCATGATTTCCGCACTCTGGGCCGATGCGATGTTGCGTTCCCGCTTGTACAGCCCAGCCTCGTCGATGGCTTTCAGTTCATCCTGAAGATATTTTTGGAATTTTCCGTACATAATATGTGGTTTTTGTTAGTTTCTGCTTTCAAATTTATGGATTTTCTGTGGATTATCTATAAAAAAATAGCTATTTTTGTAAATCAATACTTGAATTGTTTATTACAGAGCATGAAAAATGTACTCGTCATAGGCTCCACCGGGCAGATCGGTTCCGAGCTAACCATGAAAATCCGTCGGGAAATCCCCGGCAGCACCGTTGTCGCCGGCTATATCCCCGGCGCAGAACCCAAAGGTGAACTGCTGGAAAGCGGTCCCAGCGCCCTGGCCGATGTACGGGACGCCGCCGGTCTGGCCGCCATCGTGGAGCAGTACAAGATAGACACCATCTATAACCTGGCCGCCCTCCTGTCGGCCGTGGCGGAGCGCAAGCCCCTCCTGGCCTGGGACATCCAGATGAATGGCCTGCTCAACATCCTGGAAGTGGCCCGGGAGAAGGGGGTGGCCGTGTTCACGCCGTCTTCCATCGGCTCTTTCGGCCCGGAAACCCCGCACGACGGCACCCCGCAGGACACCATCCAGCGCCCCCGTTCCATGTACGGGGTCACCAAGGTCTCCACGGAGCTCCTGAGCGACTATTATTTCTATAAATATGGTGTAGATACCCGCGCCGTCCGCTTCCCCGGGCTCATCTCCTATGTAACCCTGCCCGGCGGCGGCACCACGGACTATGCCGTGGAGGTGTACTATTCGGCCGTGAAGGAAGAAGAATTCGTGTGCCCCATCGCTCCCGGCACCTATATGGACATGATGTACATGCCGGACGCCCTGCAGGCTGCCGTAAACCTCATGCAGGCCGATCCTTCCCGCCTCAGGCACCGCAACGCCTTCAATATCGCAGCCATGAGCTTTGAACCGGAGCAGCTCTTTGCCAAGATCCGGGAGTACATTCCGTCCCTGCGCGTACGCTACGAGGTGGATCCGGTGCGCCAGGCTATCGCCAACAGCTGGCCCAACAGCATGGACGACAGCTGCGCCCGTGAGGAATGGGACTGGAAGCCCTCCTACGGCCTGGACGAGATGACAAGGGACATGATCAAACACCTGAAAATCAAGCTGGGAATTTAAGGTTAAGAGCCTCCCTGCCTGTAATAGCTTAAAAAATGAAAGCAATTCCGTTCGAATTGCTTTCATTTTTTAACTTCTATGGTCTTTAATCGTTTTACCAAGTATAGCCAAACCCCTAACTGGCATGCCCCTATCGCATATTAAAAGTTTTAAAGAATAATTGGAAAAATTTTTATTAATTATAATAGCATTGATAGTCAATGCATTAAATAAAATCATAAAAAAAATTTAAAAAATCTTTTGAAAAAAATTTGCAAATTCAAAAAATAGTCGTACCTTTGTATCCGGGTTGAGGAAGCGAGGTTCTCTCAGCGGAATCAATCTATTGGTTATTAGTTTTAGTGTTATTAATTATGTGGTTAGTAAGAGCGTCCGCCTGAGACAGGCCGACTCTCTTTTTTTTTGTACCCATTCGGGCAAAAAAAAGAGACTTTTCTACTTTTTCTTATTGAATATCACGAATTCGTTCATCACGAAGTTGAAGCCGCCAGAGAAGCACAGGGCGATGAGGTTACAGATAACCGGCTCGAAGGAAGAATCCTGGAACCAATCCAGTTTCACAAAGAGGAAGTGGATGCCCTGCATGGCGATGAACTTGATGACGTAGGCTCCCAGGGTGGTTGCGTTGTAGGCACCGAAATGCCGCCAGAAGGAACGGGCGCCATGGTAAGTGACACGGTCATGCCAAAGGAAATAGTACGCAATGACGAAGTTGGTCATGGCCGCCAGCTCGAACGAGACGGTGGGCGCTATCCAGTAACTGCCCCAGTAATTTCCATTGAAAAGGAAATGGGCCAACAGCCAGTGGACACCCAAATCCACCACGGTGCCCGCGCTGCTGGTGAGCACAAACATGACGAAGTTATGGAAAATCTCTTTGCCTGACTGCTTCATAAGTGGCCACAAAGTTACTAAAATAATTGGTATTGTCACAAAATTGGAGTAATTTAGCGGGACTAAAACCTGTTTCGGAGACGATGAAACCGATAATCGAACCCGTGGACCGTTCCCTTCTCAAAGCGGAACTGAACGAGGAGCGCCTTTTACGGACTACCAACCGGGCCGCCAACGAACTGTATATCGTTGGCCCGGAGGCTGTGAATGTTATCCGGGAAATTGGCCGCCTGCGGGAAATCTCCTTCCGTAACGACGGCGGCGGCACGGGTGAACCGCTGGATATAGACAAGTTCGACACAGACCCGTCCTACGGCTATAAACAACTGATCCTGTGGAACCCGGAAACGGAGGAAATCATCGGCGGATACCGTTTTTGCCTTTGCGACGAGGCCGTCTTTGACCGATTCGGCCAGCCCATCCTCACCTCCACCCACATGTTCGAGTTCTCCCAGAAATACCTCAAGGAGCAGTTCTCCCAAACCCTGGAACTGGGCCGGTCTTTCATCTCGCTGGAGTACCAGAGTTCCAAGGCCGGAGCCAAAGGCCTCTATGCCCTGGACAACCTGTTTGACGGCATCGGCGCCCTGGGCATCCTGTACAAAGACCGCATCAAGTACTTCTTCGGGAAGATGACCATCTATCCCAGCTATCCGGAACAGGCACGCGACATGGTGCTCTATTTCCTGTGGAAATACTTCCGGAAAGGCGCCAAGCGGGTGCGCCTGCGCGAGGGAATCCAGGAAGTGAAAGTGGCCAACCCGCGCCAGTTCGCCTCGCTGTTCAAGGGAAACAATTATAAGGAAGACTACAAAATCCTGAAGTCAGAGATTCTAAAGCTGGGTGTGAGCATCCCCCCGCTGGTGAACACCTACATGAACCTCTCCCCCACCATGGTCTATTACGGAACGGGCATTAACGACGAATTTGGCAACGTGCTGGACTCCGGCATCATGATCACCTTCGACGAGATGTATCCGGAAAAGCGTGAGCGCCATGCGGAGAGTTTCCGGAAACTGGGCTGGCGGAAGATCCGTTCCCTGCTGAAGCGTTTCCAGCGGAAGCCTAGCGACGGACAGTGATGTGGAAGCAGTTCTGCTGTCTCTCGTATTTCACGTAACACGCCCCTTCGTCATGAAGGTCTTTGAGCACCTGGCTTAATACGGCCCGGAGCCACTCCGGCGGCACGTCCTCATAGGGACGGCCCCTGAGATCCGGCACCTTCACATAGCGCCAGTAAGAAAGGTCGAAGGTGGTTCCGTAGCGGTGCGTGGAATTCTCCGAAGCATTCTGGTTGCGCCGGCGGAGCCTGGCCACATCGTCTTCGGTCCGGAGCACGGAAGTGACTACCAGCTTATTGGGATTAAGGCCCTTGGACGAAAGGGAGTCCAGGAAATTGGCCCCGATCCGGTCCAGCAGTTCTTTGGCCGATGGGATGAGGAAGGGAATGGAGTGCGTAAGGGAATCTATCACATAGCTTTCAGTTTCCGTCAGTTCCACCAGGGAGGACGTGAGCTGCCGGGCCGCCTCGCGGTCTGCCACGGGAGGTACGCCGATAGCCTGCGCCACCTTCATCTGCACGTCGTTAAGGTCATTGAACTCCCGGGCGAATTTAACGTCATAGATCCGTTTAGGATGATTCTCAATGGTGCCGAGTGCCAGCCACTGCCGCTCCCGGACACAGCTGCGGACCGAGAAAAAACACCACAGGAGAAGGGCCACGCCCACTATAGAAGCTATACCAATAGCAATCTGCTTGAATTTCATGGTTACGAAGATACGGCTTTTTCTTCAAAAATTAGGATAAATGCGGAAAATTATTGCTATTTTTGCATGACTGATTTGGAATAATCATGACAGAAGGGAAAAAACAAGCCAGACGGATTCAGAAATCTTTCCTGAGTCCCTATGAAAAAAAGGTCCTGGTGTACCTGGCGGGCAAAATGCCGGAGTGGGTCACATCGGACATGCTCACCATCCTAGGCTTTCTGGGCGCCCTTGTAATGGCAGCCGGATATTGCCTGTCCAATCTTAACCTAAACTGGCTCTGGCTCTCCTGCTTCGGCCTTTTCATGAACTGGTTCGGCGATTCGCTGGACGGCAGTCTTGCCCGCGTAAGAAACACACAGAGAAAGACTTACGGTTTCTTCATCGACCACAACGTGGATGTCATCAACGAAACCATCATGTTTGTGGGCGTAGGCTGCAGCCCGCTGGTGAACATGAGTTTTGCCATGTTGGCCCTGGTGGCGTATTTTATGCTAAGCGTATATGTCTATATAGACTGCCACCTCAAAGGGGAGATGCGGCTCTCCTACGGCGGCCTGGGCCCCACGGAATTCCGCATCATGCTGGTCATCGTGAACATCCTGTTCATGTATGTCCCGTGGTTGAGCACATGGAAAAAGCCCATCACCATTTTTCACAATGACTTCATGATCGGGCTGTTCGATTATATCGCCGTGGCGGCCGCTGTTGCCATCCTTGTCAGTTACCTGGTGAGTTTCTTCAAGGACATCCGCTATTTCTCCCAGTTGGATCCGCCCAAAAAACAGGACGAGGAATGATAATTACCGCAGACCAGGCCCCCACCCTGTCCCCTGTCTTCGAAGGAAGGAAGGGAAGGCTGCTGTATAACCTGGCCATGCGCGTGACGGGTATCGGAAAAATCAACCTCACCCACGACCGGGTGGAGAAAGCCGGCATCCCGCCGGGACCGGACTTTGCCAAAGGCATCCTGGACGATGTAGGAGTAGACTTCCTGGTGGGGAATCCGGATCGGCTTACCAGCCTGCCGGAAGGGCCGTTCATCGTTATAGCCAATCACATATACGGCCACCTGGACGGCATCTGCCTGGTGGA
The DNA here is from genome assembly GCA_016285175.1 of Bacteroidales bacterium. Classification (GTDB taxonomy): domain Bacteria; phylum Bacteroidota; class Bacteroidia; order Bacteroidales; family UBA932; genus Cryptobacteroides. The sequence continues at coordinate 3,202 of JAEEQF010000068.1, read as the reverse complement.
TCTCTTCGGCCATGTCCGGCCCCAAAGCAAGGTGATGGTGAACGAGTTCCTAATGTGGATCCACGGGTTGGCTCCCAACTTCATCTCCGTGAACCCTACCCTCTCGGAGAGGAAGGGTGCCACCGCCACCAGCGTGAACGGTGTCAAGAATGCCCTGTTGCAGCTGCGAAGCGGGGAACCCCTGTGTCTCTTCCCCTCCGGCGCCGTGGCCGATCTGAAGCCCCGCCAGCACTGGATCCTCAGTGAAAGGGACTGGCAGGATGCCGCTGTGAAGCTGATCCGAAAGGCGCGTGTGCCGGTGGTCCCGGTGCGCTTCTTCGACCACAATTCGGCCTTCTACTACGCCCTGGGGCTCATCGACTACCGCGTGCGCTTCGTGCGCCTGTTCCATGAGATGTACAACAAGCGGGGCACCCACCCGCGGGTTGGAATCGGCCCCACTCTCAGCGTAGAGCAGCAGGAGTCTGTCCCGGAAGCGGAATACAAGCAGTTTCTCCGGCAAAGCGTATATGGAATGAGCGTGCCGGAACAGTTTATAAAAAGATCGGAACTATGGAAGTAAAAGTTGCACTAGTCACTGGAGGCAGCAGCGGAATCGGTGCTGCAACGGCCCGGCTCCTGGCCGATGCCGGCGTAAAGGTGTATGCCGGCTCCCGCCGCGGAACCTTTGAGCCCGCCCGCAAAGACGTGATTCCCTTGAAGATGGACGTAAACGACGCTGCCGCCCTGGAAGCGGCCGTGCAGGAAATCCTCTCCCGTGAGGGACGCCTGGACGCCGTGGTGTGCAATGCCGGGAACGGCATCTACGGCCCCGTGGAAGGGACCACGGAGGAAGAAGCCCGTTACCAGTTTGAAACCAATTATTTCGGAGTGCTCAAAACCATCCAGGCCTGTCTGCCGGTGTTCCGGAAACAGCAGTTCGGCCGCATCATCACCATTACTTCCGTGATGGCCATCCTGGAACTCCCCTTCCAGGGTTTCTACTCCTCTGTGAAGGCTGCTTTGCTCTCGCTCACGGAGTCCCTGGCCCTGGAACTCAAGGGCACGGGCATCCAATGCTGCAGCATCCTGCCCGGAGATGTGTCCACGGGCTTCACATCGGCCCGAAAATTGAATGAGGCGGCTACCCGGGAAGACTCCCCCTACAAAGAGTGGATGCAGAAGAACCTCAAGCAGGTGGAGAAGGACGAACTGGGCGGCATGTCCCCGGATGTTATTGCCAAGGCGGTCCTTAAACAACTGAAAAAGAAGAAAATGGCCATGCGGGTTATCCCCCGCCTGGATTACAAACTGGTGGCGGTCCTGGTACGGCTGTTCCCGGCAAAGTCCAGGCTGGCCCTCATAAAGCTCCTCTATTAGCAAGGAATGGTGAAGCTTCGGCTCATAGTCACGCTCCTTTTGGTCTCCGCCCTTCCGGCGCTGGCCCAGACCACGCGTGTGCGCGGTCAGGTGACGGACTTTGACACCGGAGAACCCCTCCCCTTTGTGAGCGTATACTTCGACGGCACCACCATCGGCATTTCCACGGACCTGGAAGGCCGATACAGCCTGGAGACGCACTCCAAGGACGCCCGCGTGCTTACGGCCCACATCGTCGGCTACGAAAGCCTGTCCATTCCCGTTTCGCCCGGTTCCTTCAACGAATTCAACTTCCGGCTCAAGACGGACCCGGATTTCCTGGACGCCGCCATCGTGAAACCGGACGACCGCTACATCAAGTCCATCCTCCGGAAGATCGACCAGGCCCGCAGGAAGAACAACCCGGACAATGCGGCATCCTGGAAGGCCGGGCTCTACACCAAGATAGAGATGGACGCCACCAATATGGATGACATCCTGGCCCTGGGCCCGGTAAAACGCAGCTGGGGCTTCGTGAAAGACTATGCCGATACATCGGCCATTACGGGCAAGCCCTTCATCCCCGTGATGATATCGGAGAATATTTCGGACCTGTATCACTCCACAGACCCCTCCTTTGAACGGGAAGTGATGCGGGCCAGCCGCATTTCCGGCCTGCAAGAGGACAACATCCTGCGCCAGTTCACCGGCAGCTACCTGCTCAAGACCAATTTCTACGAGAACAACATCGGCGTTTTCAACCTGGATATTCCCAGCCCGTCGGCCGCATCTTCCCACATCTTTTACAATTATTTCCTGGTGGACAGCCTCCAGGTAGAGGGGCGCAAGACTTACACGCTGCGCTTCCACCCCAAAAAGCTGGTTACCTCCCCCGTATTCGACGGGGAAATGCAGATTGATGCGGAAGACTTCGGCATCCGTTCCGTGCACGTGCAACTGTCTGCGGCGGCCAACGTGAACTGGATCCGGCACATCAACATAGACATTGAAAACCACCGCCTGGAAAACGGACAGTGGTTCTATAAGGAGGAAAACCTGTTCGCAGACTTCTCCATCGCCGTAAGTGATTCATCCCGTATCGTTTCCTTCCTTGGAAGGCGGCACAAGGTCTATGATCCGCCGGTGTTTGGGCCCATCACGGACCCGGAGGTGCTGGAGGGCGAAGACCGGGTGATCCTGGCAGAAGTGGAACCCAAGGAGGACAGCTATTGGGATGAGGTTCGCCCCTATGAGTTGAGCGACCGCGAACGGGGTGTCTACCAGATGGTGGAACAGGTACAGGAAACACCCTTGTACAAATGGGCCTTCGCTTTGGCCAACACCTTGATTGTGGGCTATTACGAGATCCCGGAGATAGGGGTGGGCTTCGGCCCCTGGGACCGTACCATAGTTCATAACGATACGGAAGGACTGCGCCTGCAAGTTGGTTTCCGCACCATGCGGGACCTCTCGGAAAAGGTGCGTTTTTCCGGCACGTTCGCCTACGGTTTCAAGGACAAGACGCCCAAGTGGAGCTTTGCCACGGAATTCATTTTCAACCGGGCCAAGACCCGCAAGCTCACCCTTTCGGCCAAGAAGGACTTCGTACAGCTGGGCAGCGGTGAGGGGATGTTTACCGCCCAGAACATGTTCTCCTCCGTGGCAGCCCGCTCGTTCATGAACCGCCAGAGCATGGTGCGGGAGTTCAAACTCCAATACGAGCATGAATGGGCCGCCGGCATCGACCAGACCCTCACATGGAGGACTTCCCGCCTCTGGAGTAACGACCTGGTACCCCTGATGCGGCCCGACGGCACCATCCAGGACAGTTACCTGGTCAATGAGATAGGGGCCAACATCCGCT
>JAEEQF010000067.1 GCA_016285175.1 Bacteroidales bacterium | reverse complement strand
GCCGGGCTCAAGACCCGCATCCTGCTCTTTGACCACAACTACAACTATGACGACATAGCCTCCCAGCGGGATTATCCGCTGCATATCCTGGAGGATGCCGATGCGGCGCAGTACGTGGCCGGATCGGCCTGGCACAACTATGGGGGGCATGTGAGCACCCTGGACAAGGTCCACAGCCGCTTCCCCGACAAGGACATCTATTTCACGGAGGCCTCCATCGGCACCTGGAATTATTCTTTTGACGGCTGCCTTATCAACGATTTCCGGGATATCTTCCTGGGGACGCTGTCCCGCTATGGGAAGGGCGTCACGCTGTGGAACCTTATGTTGGACGACCAGCGCAAGCCCTACCGTCCCGGCGGATGCAGCACCTGCTTTGGTGCCGTAACCATTTCATCGGCCAATCATTCCCTCAAGTCCATCGTGCGCAATTCCCATTATTACAACGTGGCGCACTGCTCCAAGGTGCTGCAGCCCGGCGCCGTCCGGCTGGGGACCAAGGGCTATTCGGCCGACGGGCTCACCTACCAGTGGTACCGGAACCCGGACGGCTCCAACGCCCTGCTGCTGCTGAATGAGAGCGGAAGCGAAATTCGTGTTAACTTTGTTACCGGAACTGCTTCCGTGGCCTGCAGGATCCCTGCCAAGTCCATCCAGTCCGTCATCTGGGGAAAATAGTTTGAAAGTTATGCGTCATATCCGTAAGATTGCTTTTTGCCTGGCTGCCCTGCTGGCCTGGACGGCCTGCCAAAAGGAGGTGAAACAGCCGGAGGAGCCCAAACCCGTGCTCCACTATGTCCAGGTAGTTTCCGAAATCGTAGAAATCCCGGAAAAGGGAACTGTGGAAGTCCTGTTTTCCGTGAAAGACGCGGGCTTCACCTTCGACTTGCAGCGGGATGTGACCATTTATCCTTCTTCGGAAGCCTTCACGCTGCAGGAAGTGCGTCCTGCGGGAGAATTCCTCTACGTGGCCGTTTTAGCCGATAAGGGCGGCGACGATGACTATGAGCAGGCCGTGCGGCTGGGTGTAAGGGAGAAAGCCGGGGAAGAGGTCTTTGTATTTTCTTCCGTCTTTACGGTCCGTCTCAAGCGGGCCGATCCGGGCGTTTTGATTCCGGAAACAGGGCTTCCTACTGTGTACGTCAATACGGAGGATGGGGCCCCCATCGTCTCCAAGACCGACTATCTTACCGCCACTCTGGGTATCCGCTCTGTTGGCGGGGAGTATGAAATGGAAGATGTAAGCTGCCAGGTCCGCGGACGGGGAAACACCACCTGGGGATGGCCCAAGAAACCCTATCTTATCAAACTGGACAAGAAGGAGTCGGTGCTGGGAATGCCCAAGCACAAGCGTTGGATCCTGCTGGCCAATTTTATGGACCGGACGCTGATGCGGAACCTGGTTTCCATGAAAGTGTCTTCCATGACCGGTCTGGCCTGGACGCCCTCCTGCCAGCCGGTGGAACTGGTCCTGAACGGTCTGCATCAGGGAACCTACCTGCTTATTGAGCAGGTGCGGGTGGATAAGAACCGGGTGAATATCACGGAAATGTCCAAGGAGGACAACTCCGGCGAGGCCCTCACGGGCGGTTATCTGCTGGAGCTGGATTTCCATTACGACAACGAGGTGCAGTGGAGGGACACCCACGGCAGCTGTGTCCAGATGGAGGGCGGTATTCCTTTCGGCATCAAATACCCGGACCCGGAAGACCTTACCACAACCCAGGAGACTTATATCAAGAACTACGTCTTCCACGCGGCCGAAGCGCTTTACGGGCCGGATTTCACGGATCCCGAAAAGGGCTATGCCCATTATCTGGATGTAGATTCTTTCGTGAACTACTGGCTTGTCTTCGAGGTGATGGGAAACCACGAACTGGCGAATCCCGGCAGCGTTTATATGCATAAGGACCGGGGCGGGAAGCTGGTGGCCGGCCCCTGCTGGGACTTTGACTGGGGCGTGCTTTCCTATAGGACTTCCCCGCACGGCAAGACAGGTCTCATCAACCGGAACGCCATCTGGTATGCCCGCCTGTTCGAAGACCCCGCCTTTGCCGAAAAGGTGAGAAACCGTTTTCAGGAGCTGCTGCCGCAGCTGGAAACCATTCCCGGCTATATGGACGAGCTGCAGGAGCGGCTTTCCCGCTCGGCCAAATATAATTTCCGCCTGTGGAATCCGGCCGATGACGCCTCCATGAACGGCGGCCATATCATCAACGGTGACGAGAACATGAGTTTTGACCAGGCGGTGGAGCTGCTGAAAGAGAATTACAGGATCCGCCTTACCGTTATGTCAGAAAAGCTTTAGTCTTCCCAGGATAGCGTCCTGGAACCATCGGCATTCACCTGGATGGCAACTTTGAGGGTCTCTTCCGGCAAGAGGCCTTCAATGTTTTCCGGCCATTCCATGAGGCACAGGTCTCCGGAGTCCAGATAGTCGTACAGGCCGATGTCCAGGGCCTCGGCCGGGTTCTCGATCCTATAAAAATCGAAGTGGAAGACGGGTTGGCCCTTTCCGCCGCGGTATTCGTTCACGATGGCGAAGGTGGGGGAGCTCACGGCGTCTTCCTGTACGCCCAAGACCTTACATACTGCTGTAGTAAAGGTGGTTTTGCCCGCTCCCATGGGCGCATAGAAGGCCACCAGCGTCCGGTCCCCGATTTCCTTCAGGAACTCCCCGGCCGCCCTTTCCAGGTCCTCCAGGCCCGCAATTGTAATCTGATGTCTCATAGCACAGCTGCTGAAATGGCTCTGGTGATGAATTCATTTAGGCTAATGCCTTCTTTCTCTGCCTTTTCGGCTGCTGCTCCGTGCAAATTTGAACTCATGCGCAGAACCAACTTGCCACTATAAGGCTGTTCAGGAGTAACGCCTTTGGCCTTACAGGACTCCAGATAGTCATCGACAGCTTCTTCGAAGTCTTTTTGCAGCTCTTCTATCGAGTTGCCTTCATAAAGAATCAGGGCTTTTTTCAGTCCGATTATTTTGCCGACCAGGTAACCGACACTCTCATCATACTCCACCGTCCCGGAGTATCCTTTGTATTTTAATCTTCCCATAAATCAAGCTCTGTGATTGTTTGTTTTATGTATTTCAAAGTTTTTTTGCCTACTATTTTCCCCGGATGTGGTTTGTGCAGCTTAATGCTGTAGTTTTCTCTTTTGAACCCTAACCGTGAGCCAGAGGTTGCACCAAGGTTGTCAGTTTCAAAACCCAGATAGCCCATTAATGTTATAAGTTCGTCAAAGGTAAAGTCACTGGGCAGTCTATTGAACCTTTCAAACAGTTTCTCTTTAGTTGACATGACAAAGATACTAAAAATGATACTATTTTACAAATCCAGGAAATTCCGGCGGTCCAGGAAACGGTAACTGGCGGCTTCGGACAAATGGACAGGCTGGATGTCCCGTTCTCCGGAGAGGTCGGCGATGGTGCGGGCTATCTTGATGATGCGGGTATAGGCGCGTGCGCTCAGGCCCAGACGGTCGATGAGTTTTTCCAGCAGGTCCTTGCAGGGTTCACTCAGCGGACAGAAGCGTTCCAACTGGCTGGAGTTCATTTCCGAATTGGTGAAGATACCGCTGCCGCGGAAGCGTTCCCGTTGGATCTCCCGGGCCTTCAGCACGCGTGCGGCAATGGCTTCGGACGGTTCCGCTTTCCCTCCGCGCACCAGCGCCGTAGTCTCTACTGGTTTTACAAGTAGCTGAATATCAATTCTATCCATGATCGGCCCGGACAGCTTCTGGAGATAAGAGGCCCGCTGTCCCACGGTGCAGGTGCAACGGTCTCCCTCTCCGTAATAGCCGCAAGGACAGGGGTTGGAGGCTGCCACAAGCATGAAGGAAGCCGGGTATTCTATCTTGGCTTTGAGGCGGGAAATGGTCACTTTCCTGTCCTCCAGCGGCGCCCGCAGGCTTTCCAGGATGGACTTTGGAGCTTCACAGAATTCGTCAAGGAAAAGGATCCCGCCGGTGGCCAGGCTCACCTCCCCGGGAAGGATGTTTTCTCCGCTGCCGCCACCCAGCAGGGCGGCTTTGGAGGCCGATATGTGCGGCGCCCGGAAAGGCCGCTCCCGCATGAGTCCCACCCCGCCGGCGCTCTTTCCCGCCACCGAATAAATCTTGGAAGTGATAGCGCTTTCCTCCAGGTTCATGGGCGGCAGAATGCCCGCCAGCGCCTTGGCCAGCGAACTCTTCCCGGCGCCCGGTGCACCAATGAGAATGGCGTTGTGATGGCCTGCAGAGGCAATTTCCAGCCCCCGCTTGGCCCCTTCCTGGCCGATGATATCGGCAAAATCCATATAGTTCCGCTCCTTGCGTCCGGAGGCCTCCGAGAGTGCCCGCCGGTAGCGGTCTGTATTCCAGATGAGGAGTTCGGAGACGTCTTCTTTCTCCTCCAGGATGCAGAGCACATCCTCCAGCGTCCGCACCCCGAACAGTAGCGTGTCGTCGTAGTCCGCCGCTTCCAGGGCCGATTCCTCCGGGAAGATGCATCCCTTGAATCCGCTGCGCCGGGCCAGTTCCACCATGGGCAGGGTGCCGCTCACCGGGCGGATGCTCCCATCCAGGCCCAACTCTCCCATAATCAGGTACTTCTCCAAGCCTAGCAGTTCCCGCTGGCCCGACGCGGCAATGATGCCCAGGGCGATGGGAACGTCGTACCCGCTTCCTTGCTTGTGCATATCGGCCGGGGCCAGGTTAATCACTATCTTCTTGCCGGGAATGTGGAAGCCTTTGGCCTGCAGGGCTGTCACCGTGCGCAGGAGGCTTTCCTTTACGGCGGCATCGGCCAGGCCCACCAGGTGGATCCCGATCCCCAGGCCGATTTCCACTTCAATCACAATGGGTACGGCGTCTATACCCACGCATTTCGCTCCATGAATGTATACCAGCATCGTCGTATCTTTTTGCCCGCAAGCTACGACAATTCCGGCAAACTCATCGGTTGAAACGTTAAAACTTTCGGAAATGTTTCAACCGATTTGCGTTACTTTTTTTTAATTTGGAAAAAGGCCGATCCGCTCCCGGACATGGCGGCATAGACAGCGCCCTGATTATAAAGCATTTCCTTCACCGGAGCCAGGGAAGGATACTTGGCGAAGACGGTTTGCTCAAAATCGTTTTTAAGCTCCGCTTTCCAGGTTTCCACGGGCTGGGAGAGCACTTCCCGGAGCGGCTTTTCAGGCAGTTGCGGCACTATGCCCCGGTAAGCATCGGCCGTGGAAACGGACACGCCTTCGGGAATATAGACCTTGAACTCATAGGCCGACAGGTCCAGATTCACAGGTTCAAGAATCTCTCCCCGTCCGCTGCCGAACATGGGCCGGTTGTAAATGAAGAAGGCGCAGTCGCTGCCCAGGCGGGCGGCATAGGCGGCCAGTTCTTCGTCCGAAAGCGTGAGCCCGCCCAGCTGGGCTATCATCCGGAGCGCAAAAGCCGCATCGGCCGATCCTCCGCCCAGGCCGGCACCCACGGGGGAAAGCTTCTCCAGGAAGATTTTCATGGGTGGAAGGTCGTAGTCCCCGGCCAATAGGAAGTAGGCTTTGGCCGTGAGGTCCTTGAGCGGGTCCCAGTCCACTCCCAGGGCCCGGGCGATGGAGATCATCAGCTTCCCGTCCGGCGAAATGGCCTGCTCAAGGGCCCCATAGCGTTCCTGAAGCCCCATGAGGGTGCGGCTGTAGTCTTCTCCCGTTACAATTTCCAGTACGTCGTGGATGTCCGGATAGGGGAGGAAGACGGTTTCCAGGTCATGGAATCCGTCGGGCCGCTTGCGGAGCACGTTGAGGCCCAGGTTCAGCTTTACGTTGGGATACGTTATCATATCCGCAAAGATACGAAAAGTTATTCTATCCGTATCCCCGTGAAACAGCCGTTGAAGGTAAAAGTGGTGGCCTGGTCCCCCTTCAGCAGCAGATGCGAGTTCCCGCCGGCGTCGCTCAGGACGGCATAAAGGGTGCCCTTGTAAAGGGTGGTACAGGCGGGAGTGTAGAGCGTGTACCGGCCGGGCCAGATATTCAGGATCTGCCTGCCGTCCCAGATCCTGTTCACGCGTCCGCCATCCAGATAGACGGCCACCCCTTCCGGATTGTCCGGATAGATATCGGCCAGGGGCAAATCGCTATCCTGCTGCTGTACAACGCCGTTCTGGCCCCTGAACCAGTATTGGTATTCGTCGTTTCCGCTCCGGGTGCTGTATCCTTTCACCAGCATTTGGTTTCCAAATGGTACCAGCCGGCCCAGGTGCACCTGGTCGTATTCGGTGAGGCCCAGCGGAATCACTGTCTGGTCCCGCATCATCACAAGGGTACTCCCGGCGCCGCCTTGCTGCTGGGTCCGGTACACGCTTCCGCCCCAGACGCGGATGTCAAACACTTTTCCCACCTCATCGGCCAAGATTCTCTGCACCAGTTCGTTCCCCTTCATCACCCGGTACTCGAAAGGAGTGGAAAAGCAGTAATACACGCCGTCCCCGTCCAGCATGAGGGCGCCGCCTTCCCACGCCCGTTCGTCAAAGGAACCCAGGATCTGGGCCGATGGATGGGAGAACACTTCCGTCCCGTTGATCCGGTAAGAGAAGCCGCCGCGTCCCGCCCGCTGGCCCAGCGTGTGGATTTTCCCGTTCACCTCCAGCAGTCCCCTGAGAATCTCGTCCCCCTCGTAGCGGAAGACTTCCTTTCCGTTCCTGTACACAAAGGTGGAGGCGCCGTCCGAATCGTCCCACCACAGATAGCCGCCCCGGATCCTATGCCGGTCCGGCTCCGGATAATGCTCCACAGGCAGGTCCAGCACTTCTTCCCCATCCTTCCACAGCACTATGTGGGCTCCGCTGCGCTCTCCGTCCCGCCAGGGCATACCTTCGGGGAAGCGGAGCGCGCTCATATACACACACGGCTCCGGCTCCGGTGCCGGTCCGGGAGGGAGCGGTTCGGGCCTTTCCGGGATGCTGTCTCCGCTGGCGGAATGATAAAGGTACCGGTCCGTGGTCCGCATCCAGCGGGGCGTACCGGTGAAGAAAGGTTTTTGACAGGAAACGGCTGCCAGCACCAGCAGCACCAAAGCACTCGTCACACGCATAGGCATTGTTGTTTGGCAGCCAAGATAGCGACGAAAAACAAAAAACAGCACAATCGGTTAATCGCTTGTACTGTTTTTTACGAATATTTTAACGTTTCAACCGATTCGCGTTTTATTTTGCACCGAAGCTGAAGCGGAGGCCGGCTTCCACCTCCATGCGGAGAGGCTGGATGGTGCGGATGGAACGGGGCTGGTTGGCTGCTCCAAAGTAATAGCGGATGCTGGGATCCAGGAACAGGCCCACCGTGGGGGTGAGGCGGAATTCCACGCCCAGGCCACCGGCGGCCGACCACTGTATGCTGTTGCCCCGCTGGTGATAGTGGATGTCCTTGGGGGAGGCGTGAATCAGATAGTCGTTGTCCACCAGGAACTCTCCGGCACCGCCCAGGAAGGTGTGCAGCCGCCAGCGGCCGTTGTCAATGATATTGAAATAGAAGTTGAGCGGAATGCCCAGCCAGTGCTGGTGGTTGTCCACGTCCGTCTGGATAATGTGGATGTTCTGGTCTATGTCCCGGTAGTCTGCCAGGAAGGTACGGCTCATGTACGTGTAACGGATGCCGGTTCCCAGCGCCAGGCGGGAGTTGAAATGGTATTTCACGCCCACGCCCAGCGAGAAGGGCAGGCTGAAGTTGAGCTCCGGCTGTTCGTTGAACACGCCGTGGTCCACAACGGGAGCCAGCAGCGGGATGGTGCCGGGAGCGCGGTAACCGATTCCGGAGGGAACTTCTGTCCGGGAATTGCTCTGGATGTTGCCGCCGGCGGTGAAGGAGAAGCCGCGAGGCTCCTTTTTCTGGGTTTGCGAATATACCAGCTGGTTAAAGGCGTCCACATCTTCCACGGCCGATTCCGGCAGTTTGTCCGACTGTACCGATGCGATGGCTTTGGTATTCTCCTCTTCCTCCGGCTGGGTTTCTGCCTCTTCGGGGGCTAAAACCGGGGTTTCGGCTGCGGCCGGAACCACGGGAAGGGGTTCCGGCACGTAGGCGAGACGCGAGACTTTCCGGGCAACTTGCTCCTCCATGGGAACGATTTCCTCCATTTCGGGGGCAGGCTCTGTGGAAGGAACAGTTGCCTTCGGAGTCTCGACAATAGATATAGTGGGGTTAGAATGTGCTGTCTTGCCAGGACCCAGCAGGAAAACGCCCAGCACTACTGCGGCGGCAGCCGCAACGCTGGCGATACCCCAAGCCCATGCCGGGAAGATACGGCGCCGATTGAGTCCGGCCTCCACTCCTTCCCATACACGGGGCGAAACGGGTTCTTCCGCACCCTGCAGGATTTCCCTTATGGCTATGTCAAAATCTCTCTCTCTCATAGTTTTTCTTTTATCATTTCCTGCAGCCTGATGCGGGCCCGCTGTAACTTGGAGCGCGATGTGGCTTCCGTACAGCCCAGTTCCTGGGCAATCTCCTTGTGGGAATAACCTTCCAGCACATACATATTGAATACGGTCCTGGCGTCCGGGGGAAGTTCCCCGATCATACGCATCAGTTCCGCATAACCCATCTTTTGAACAGGAGTGGCTTCCTCGGCAAACAGGGAGCGAGCTTCCTGGATATCTTCGCCAAGGCTCAGGGCGTCTGTTTTCCTGAGATGCATCAGTGCAGTATTGACAAAGATCTTTCTGGCCCAGCCTTCAAATGATCCGGCTCCGGTATAGCTGTCCAGCTTTTTGAACAAGGTGATGAAACCCTCCTGCAGCACATCCTCCGCGTCTTCCCGGTTCCCCATGTAACGCAGGCAAAGGGCCATCATTTTGGGCGCCAGGGTGTCGAAAAGCTGTTTCTGCGCCTTTCTGTCACCCTCCTTGCATGCGGGAACCAGACGTTCCGGAGACGACGACCCACCCGGGGGTTCGTCAACCCTCGTCCATGTTATTAGATGCAAGTTTGTCCAAAAACGTTTCAACAGGTGGTCCGGATTTTGTTCTTTCTGCACAAATTTCGCAAAAAATTCAGAATCGGCGAAGGGAAGTTGTATGTTTTTCGCAAAAGGTGTATTTTTGTAGTCATTATGAAAAGAGTCCTGGCAGCGCTTGTCCTGCTTTTCCATATTTGCATCCTCGGCCATGCCCAGCAGGTAGAAAGTTACCTGGTGGATGCCGTGTCTTTATACAGCAACGGAGAATACAGGCAGGCCAAGGACCGGCTGGAAACCCTGTCCGCCCTGGCTCCCAAGGACGACGCCGTGTGGTATTACCTGGCCCTCTCGGAGGCCGGGCTCCAGGATTTTTCATCGGCTAGGAAGCATTTGGAGCAGGCCATCTCGCTGGACGGCGGCAATTTCTGGTACCGCCGAACCCTGGCCCGCCTGTATCTTACGCAGGGGGAGACAGAACTGGGCGTAGAGATGTTTGAAGACCTGGTGAAGGACTTCCCGGACAAGGAAGAGCTCAGCTTCGAACTGCTCAACCTGTATCTCCGGCAGGGGGCGTTCGAGAAGGCGCTGTCGGCCATGGATGAGGTAGAGACGCAGCGGGGCCCGTCGGAGTCCATAGCCCAAACCCGCTATGAGATCTACCGCCAGCTGGACCGTCCGGAAGAGGCCGTGGCGGCTCTGGAGAAGTTCAATAAAGATTACTCCTCGCCTTCCATCCTTTCCACGCTGGGGGACTATTATCTCTCGGAATATCAAGACTCTGTGGCGCTCAACTATTATACGGAGGCGCTTTCGCTGGACAGCGGTTACGTGCCCGCCGTCCTGGGCATGTCGGAGGTGTACCGCCATCAGCGCAAATACCCGGACTATTTCCGTACGCTGGACACCTTCTTCCAGTCGGAAGATGTGCCTGCGGAAACCAAAGCGCTGTATATCAGGAATTTAACGCGCTCCATAGACCCTAAGCTGCTGCAACTGCACCAGGAGGAATACGATACGGCGGTGCAGGAGATTGCCACGCTGCACCCCACGGACAGCACGGTGCTTTCCACCGTGGCCGGCTATTATTATTCCACCGGGCGCACCAAGGAAGCCGGAAAGTGGTTCAAGGAAGTGGCCGATCAGTATCCGGAAAGCCTTTCCCATACGGTGACGTACCTCCAGTATCTTACCATGGAGGGGAGCTGGGAAGAGCTCCGGGACCGTTCCCTGACGGCCTTCGACCGCTTCCGGGAACTGGGTTTCCTGGATTTTGCCAACCAGGCCAATTACCAGCTGGAGGACTATGACGCCATCATCGGCAACTGCCAGTATCTCCTCACCAACTACCCCAAGGACAAGGACTTGTGCAAGAGTGCCCTGGCCATGAAAGGGGATGCGTATTATTCCAAAGGGGACGCCAAACAGGCTTTCAAGGCATACGACCAGGCGCTCAAGATAGACCCCTCCTATGCGCCGGTGCTCAACAATTATGCATATTATCTCAGCCTTACCGGCAAGAACCTGAAGAAGGCCTATACCATGTCCAAGAAAACCGTGGAGGCGGAACCGGACAACGCCACTTATCTGGATACCTTTGCCTGGATCCTGCACCTGCAGGGCAAAGACCTGGAAGCCAAGCCTTTCTTCAAGCACGCCATGCTTTATGGCGGAAAGGACAGCGCCGTAATGCTGGACCATTATGCAGAGGTGCTTTATGCCCTGGGAGAATATGACCTGGCACGTTCGTACTGGAACCAGGCCAAAAACAAGAACCAGGACGGCGAGGTTCCGGATCTGGAAGAGCGGGTAAAGGCCCGGCTGGCGGCTATCGGCAAATGAGAAAGGCCCTTCATATGGTGCTGGTGGCGCTGGTCCTGCTTGCAGGTATCAGTCCTGTATCGGCCCAGAAAAAGGAGTCCCGCAAGAGCCTGGAGACGCAGATTTCCAAGATTGAGAAGGATATCGAACTGTTGAACAACAAGCTCAAGGACA
>JAEEQF010000066.1 GCA_016285175.1 Bacteroidales bacterium | reverse complement strand
ATATTCCTTGAGCGGGAGCAGGATATGGCAGTCCAGGCTGTTGGAGAACAGCGGATCCACATTGAAACAGATTACCCTGGCACCGTTGCTGAAATACTTCCGCATAAGCACCGGAAGCCGGTATTGGCCGTCCGAAATGTTGCCGATAATGCGGTCCAGGCTGTCTATGTCGCCTCCCTGCTGCAGGAACAGCTGCTCCGGATCCACCCGCAGGTATATCGGCTTGAAGGCATGGTTGGGCTGGGCGATGGCTTGCGCATCCGGAAGGGCGAAATGCTTCTTAAGGAAATGGACGGTAAGGCTCTTATAGAAATCCGGGAAACTGTTGCTGATACTCACCGGACCCGTATAATACCGGGCCGATGGGTCTTTGACGGTAAGCACGCAGATGCCTGCCAGCATCATCTTGAGGGCCAGGACTTCCCGTTGGTATTCCTTCCGGATGAAGGACCTGCCCAGTTCTATGCTTTGGGAGAAGATTTCCTCGGCCCGGGGGCCCAACTTCACCAGGGAGGCGGAATAAAAGCCTTTTAAGCCGCCGTGGGAGGCCATTATTTCCGAACCGTATCCAATCCGGTATCCGCCCACGATTTCCCCTCCGGGAACGCTCCAGAGGAGCATGTGCTTATAATATTTATCGTACGGATCCGTATCCAAAGGATTTCCGCTGCCCTCTCCAATGGCGCGGAAGGTCTCTTCCCTTAGCCGGTACACTTCCTGCATCACCTCCGGGGCGTCCTGTTCGGTGAGAAGATATACCCTGTAGTTCCCCGACTCAAAGAGCATCTTGTCCTTGAGCGTCTCCATCCGGCTGCGGATGGCATCTGCGGAAACCGCTTCCCGGAGCGGGGCAAGGGTGGCCGCAGGAGTTATTTCTACGGGCTTTTCCAGGCACTGTTCCTCCAGGGCGTAGCAGCGGTTGCGGAGATACTGGCTAAGTTCTTTGTCCGTGTATTTGGCTATTTCATCGGCCGGGATGGGCTTGCCGATTCTCACGTGCACCGTCACGCCCTGTTTGTTGTACATCTCGTGAGGCAGGCGCACAGTACGGAGCCTGGGATGGATTTTTCCCAGTATGTGGAAATTACGGGAATTCCCGCCGTCGAAAAAGATGGGAATCACCGGGAAACCGGAACGGCGGATGAGTTTCATCATGTTTTCCGCCCAGGGCTTGTCTTCCACCACCCGCTTTCCCTGGACGGCCGTACGTTTCTCCTCCTTTTGCCAGGTAGCTACCTCCCCGGCCGGGAAAAGACCCAGGGGATTCCCCTGGCCGATGTGCCCCAGTGCGGCCCGGATACCGGAAACGGTCCGGGTGTCTCCGGCCGACAGGTTATTGACGGGGATGAACCAGTCCCTGAGATGGGGAATGCGGGCCAGCAGGAAGGTAGTGAGGATCTTGTAATCCGGCCGTTTCCGGGCCACTACATCCGTAAGGATCATGCCGTCTATGCTGCCGAAATGGTGATTGGAAACGGTGATGAAACCTCCTTCTGCGGGTATATTGTCCAGCTGGGAAGGAATCAGCTGGTAAGCGGCGCCTACGTCTTTGATGACACTGGCCGCGAAATCCGGACCCAATTTCTCTGCATTGCGAGAGGTGGTCGCATTCACTTTCTTCAGTTCCAGGACCTTATAGAGTAGGCCGGAAACCACTCTTCCGGTGAATCCCTTCAGTCTCAACTCTTTCTGCAGTCCTGCACGGTCCAGGATAATGGTTTTCTTTTCGTTTGTCTCCATACTAATGTGTAAAGATACACATTTTTTTAAAAATGGAGCGCCCGAAGACGCTCCATCAAAGTTGCAGACGACGAAACAGTCACCCTACTTGGCACGAAGGGACAGGGCGAATCCGCCGGAACGGGCCATATGGATGGTAAGGACAGACTCGGAGGAAAGATCCAGGTTCGTAATATTATAGGCCTGCGGATTGGTCTCGAAATCGGCATCCGGGGCATCGGTATAGAGGATGCCTTCATATACTACGCCGGGGGTGAGGAAATCCAGGGCCACCTCTACGTCACGGGCATTCTCGTCCGTAATTCCGCCCACATACCATACATCGTGCGCTTTCCCGTCCTTGTAAACATAGTCATATACGCTGGAAGTCCCGCTCAGCCGGCCGGAGTTCAGCGTGGACAGCTTGGGATGGCGGGCGGTTACTATGTAAGCACCGGGTTCCGCCGCCAGATACAGGCTCTTGTCCCAGTCCACGGCCACATCCTTGATGAACTGGAAGGCGTCCATGAAGCGGGCGTAGTTCTCCACCAGGTCGGCCGCCATCTGCAGCGGGCTGTAGAAGGTCACATACAGGCCCAGCTGGTTGGCGATGGTGTGCCGCATCTTGCCGGTCTCACCCGGGGCGGTGATGGACATATCCTGCTCGAAGATGCCGGGGGTGTAGTCCATCGGCCCGCCCTGGAGGCGCGTAAACGGCAGGATGGTGGTGTGTCCGGGGTTGATATCGGCCCGGAATTCCGTACCCATGGCGCTTTCGTTGCCTATCATGTTGGGCCAGGTGCGGCACAGGCCCGTAGGACGGACGGCTTCGTGCGCATTCACCATGATATGATGCTTGGCGGCCTCTACCACGGCATAGTGGTAATGGTTGATGATGGGCTGGCTGTAGTGGTGTTCGCCGTAAGGGATGATGTCGCCCACGTAACCGCTCTTCACGGCATCGTAACCGTACTGGTTCATAAGGTTGTAGGCCGCTTCCATGTGCCGCTCGTAATTGATGGTGGAAGAAGAGCTCTCGTGGTGCATCACCAGGCGGATGCCCTTGCTGTGGGCATATTCGTTCAGCGCGGGCAGGTCGAAGTCCGGATAAGGCGTAACAAAGTCGAAAACATAGTCTTTCTGGGCTCCGAACCAGTCTTCCCAACCCTCGTTCCATCCTTCCACCAAAATGGCGTCAAAACCGTTTTCTGCGGCGAAATCAATGACTTTGCGCACATTCTCGTTGTTGGCACCGTGGCGGCCGTGGGGTTTGGACTTGGCATAGTCCGTGACACCCAGCTGTACGGAGGGATAATCGGAGGTATAGGACCAGTGGGTCTTGCCAGTAATCATTTCCCACCAGACACCCATGTATTTCACCGGATGGATCCAACTCACGTCGTCCAGGGCGCAGGGTTCGTTCAGGTTCAGGATCAGGCGGGAAGCCAGCACGTCCGTGGCTTTCTCACACACCTGTACCGTACGCCAGGGACTGTGGCAGGGAGCCTGCAGGCGGCCTTTGACGCCCTGGGCATCCGGGGTCAGGAGCGTAGTGAAGGTCATGGTCCTGTCGTCCAGCTCCAGGTTGGTGGTGGGATAATCCAGCACCTCGGCCTCGTGGATGTTCACATACAGGCCTTCGGCGGTCTTCATCTGCAGGGATGTCTGTACGCTCATGGCCGATGCCACCGTCTGGGACGCGTTGTACGGACGCGGAGTGGCGTTTTTAGCGCGGATCTCCGACAGTTTGGACTCCGTATAATTGTACTCCTGGGTGTCGTAGTCACCGGGCAGCCACCAGGCGGTATGGTCCCCCGTCATGGCGAATTCCGTGAGCTCATCGGCCACCTTGAAATAGGTGAGCTTGTTCTCCATGGGGAATTCGTAGCGGAACCCCAGCCCGTCGTCGTACAGGCGGAAGCGGACGTTCATCTTTACCCCGTCTTCGCGTCCCAGGCGTACCAGCATTTCGTTGTAGTGGTTGCGAATCTGCGCTTCCTCGCCCCACACCGGCTCCCAGGTCTCGTCCAGGGTCCCTTCTTCCGTCCCTTCCAGCTTGAATCCCTTCTGCAGGTCGCTCCCGTCCATAAGCTTGTAGCCCAGGCGGGACGGCTTCACAACCGCTTTCCCGTCAAAGCTCAGTGCATAAACCGGAATGCCGTCATCGGTGAGTCCGAACGAGGCTTCCAGCCGTCCGTCCGGGCTCTGGACAAGCTGCTGCCAGGAAACGTTTTCCGGGTTTCCGGAAGTGCAGGCGGTGACAATCAGGGCCAGTAAGATTTTGCTTAATTTATTCATGCTCAGTGATTTATAGGAATACCCTGCTGCACTTTTACAGCAGGGTATTTGTGTAACTATTTGGTATTCTGATGATTAAACTCCACGATGAGTGCGCTCTTGGGCAGGATGGACAGGCCGTCCTGCAGGGTTATTTCCTCACCGGTGAGCACGTCACGGCCTTTCACGGGACCGGAGACGAACTCCCGGTAGTGGTTCCAGTCCAGCGTACGGGGTTCGGCCGTGTTGTTGATGTACACGAACACGGCGTCATCGGCCGTATAGCGGAAGAAGGAGTAGGTGTTGTCCGTAATATTGGCGGCTCCCACATTCTTGCGGGAAAGGAAATGCAGCGTCTCCCCTTCCTGTACGGCCTTGCAGCCTTTCCTCCAGCGGAAGAGCGTGCGGGCATAGTCATGCAGCTCGGCGGCCGATGCATACAGCTCCGGGGCCGATGCCCGACCCTGGGCGGTGAACAGGTTGGTGGCGTCACCTTCCCAGCCGCCCGGGAAGTCGATGCGCTTGGCACCGTCGTGGCTGGGAACGTCCTTGCGCTCCAGGAACATCATCTCGTCCCCATAGTACAGCTGCGGGATGCCCCGGATGGTGGCCAGCAGCGCCAGGGCCAGTTTCATCCGCTCCGGATCCTGCCCCAGCACGTCGCCCGTGCGGGCGTGGTCGTGGTTGGCAAAGAAGGTGAGCATGTGGGAGAGGTCCTGATAGGCAAAATCCTGCGCCAGCACGGTATAGATGCGGGTCATGCCCTCGTCCCAGTTCACCTGGTCCTCGTTAAGGGCGCGCAACATAGCCTGCTGCAGCGGGAAGTCCATGATGGAAGGCAGGTTGGAATTGAATCCGTTCTTGTTGGGATTGTCCTTCTGCCAGTAGGCAACCTGCGGGATGTTCATGTCCCAGCACTCCCCTACGATGTTCATGTTGGGATACTCCTCCAGCACGGCCTTGCACCATTTGCTCATGGGTTCCGGTTCATTGTACGGGTAGGTATCCACCCTTAAGCCGTCCAGGCCGGCGTATTCTATCCACCAAATGGCCCATTGCTGGAAGTATTTGAGAACCACAGGGTTGTCCAGGTTCATATCCGGCATGGAAGGGACAAACCAGCCGCTTTCCTGCCGCTCGCGGTCCCGGACGGAGGCGTGCGGGTCCATATACACGGAGAACAGGGCGTTCATCTGCATATAGGGCTCGTTCACGTGATACCAGTCCTTGAAGGGGGCCTCTTCCATCCACCAGTGGGCAGTGCCGCAGTGGTTGGTAACAATGTCCATGATCACCTTCAGGCCATGCTTGTGGCTTTCGTCCACGAAGGTTTTGTACAGGGCGTTGTCACCGAAGCGCGGGTCTATGTGATAATAATCGGCACAGGCATAGCCGTGATAGCTTTCCCGGGGCTGGTTGTCCAGCAGCAGCGGGGTGCACCAGATGGCCGTAGCCCCCAGGTCGGCAATGTAATCCAGGTGGTCTATCATACCCTGGATGTCACCGCCGTGACGGGCCACCGCATCTTTCCGGTCCACCTTGTCGGGGGTTTCGGGCACGGTCCATTCCATGGCGGAACCATCGTCATATTTACCACCAGGCCAGGCCGTATCGTCCTTATCGGATGCCGATGCAAAGCGGTCCGGCATAATCAGATAGACCATATCGGCCGTGGTGAAGCTTTCCCTGTCGGCACTACCCTTCACGCGCTCCCGGAGCAGATACGGATACTTGAATTCGCTCCCGTCCTCCCGGGTGAAAACCAGGTAATAAGTGCCGGGCTGGGCCTGCGGAGCCACCTGCACGTCCACAAACGCAAAATTGGGACTGTCGGCTTTTTGTACACCGCTCACCGTTACGCCGGAACCTCCCTCCACACGCACTTTTGCGCTGCCTATTCCAGGGCCCTGCACCATCAGCTGCAGTTCCGTCTTCATCCCCGTCCACCAGCTGAGCGGTTCCACGCGGGTTATCTGGGAAGGCGTGGCATCGGCCACGGAGGCCGGGTCAAAAGGCTTCGGCTGGCTGCAGGCACACATAAGCAAAACTAAAGGAATGGCCAATTTTCTCATTATCAACGCGGAAATAGCTTACAATCAATTATTTGGTGAGCACCATAAATTCACCGGGAGCCAGGGTGAGCTCAAACGGGCTTTCCACTACAGTACCCTTGAAGACATCCTTGAATTTGCCGGGCACGTTAAAGGTCATGGTAACGGGGGCTGCCTCCAGGTTCTTGAAAGGCTCTGCGATTGCATCGCCGGCAGGACGGTTGTCGTTACCTTCAGCAGCGGCTGCAACGGCTTCCTGGGCCACAGGAACGCCGAAATTGGCAATGACAATGACCATATTGCCTTTAACTTCCCTGTGGAAAGCAACCCAGCCTTCCGGGGCTTCCCACCACACGATGTCGCCACCGCGCTCACCGGCGGCCAGGGCGGGATTGTTGTGCTTGAGGTCCACCAGGGTCTTCCAGAAGGTGGTGTAGCTGTTGGCGCTCCAGTCCGTAATGGGGTCTTTCTCAAAGAATTCCAGCCGGCGGGAAAGGCCGATTTCCTGACCGGTATAGATGAGCGGCTGGCTGCCCGGGAGGG
This sequence comes from Bacteroidales bacterium, assembly GCA_016285175.1. Classification (GTDB taxonomy): domain Bacteria; phylum Bacteroidota; class Bacteroidia; order Bacteroidales; family UBA932; genus Cryptobacteroides. The sequence continues at coordinate 4,404 of JAEEQF010000066.1, read as the reverse complement.
TGAAGCAGAGCACGGCGCAGGCATCGGCCGCAGCACCTTCGCGTTCAAATTCCGTCCCGCTCCAGGAGTTTTCATCGTGGTTGGAGGTGAAGGTGAGGCGGAAGGCTTCCTTCGGGAAGCGGGCGGCGTCACGGGCCACGTAGTCCTTCAGGTCCTGTACGCTCTTGCTGCCCTGGGCCAGGCTGTTCAGCAGATGATGCAGTTCCCAGGCATAATTGGCGTCAAAGGTCTCCCTCGGATCGGCCAGGTTATCACGCTCGGCTTCGGCCAGCAGGTAAATCTCCGGATAATCGGCATTCATCTTGGGCAGGATGCCCTTCCAGAATTCGGCCGGTACCTCCCCTGCTGCATCGCAGCGGAAGCCGTCTACGCCCTTCTCCAGCCAGAAACGCATGGCGTCGTCCTGGGCCCACCAGACTTCCTCGTTCTCGTAGTTCAGGGAACGGGTATCGGTCCAGTCGTATTCCCAGATGGCGTTGCCTTCGGCGTCCCTTTCATAGAAGTTGGCCGGCTTTTCCGTCATCCACACATTGTCCGGGGCGGTCTGGTTGGCCACCCAGTCCAGGATCACCTTGAAGCCCATCTTATGGGCCACATCCAGCAGATGCTCAAAGTCTTCCATGGTGCCGAACTCCGGATTCACCTTCTTGTAGTCGGAAATGGCATAATAGGAGCCCAGGGTACCCTTGCGGCCCTCTACGCCAATCTCGTACATGGGCATGAGCCAGAGGATGTCCACACCCAGTTCCTTCAGGCGCGGCAGCTGGGCTTCCACGCCGCGGAAAGTACCTTCCGGGGAGAACTGGCGGATGTTCACTTCATACATCACCGAGCTATAGGTCCACTCGGGATGGAGGGAAGGTTCGGCTTTCTTGTTGCAGGCGGCCAGTGCCAGCACGGCGGCGGCCGCAAAGAGGATTCGTTTCATATTGGTCTATGGTTTAAATGCATTCAAGATTTCGTGCGGGCGGCCGTCGGAGGTGAAGGCTCCCTGGTCGTAGGCGCCCCAGCTGCCCTGCCGGGTGCCGGTAAGCCGGGTAAGTTCCGCGGCATTGCCGTAAACGGCCGGTTTCCAGCCGCCATACACTTCCGGTTCCCAGTAGAAAATGCCCTTACAGCCGTCTATTTTGCGGATTTCCGTCATGAAGGACTGGAGCACGGAAGCGGCGTCGGACCGGGTGGGTTTAACGCCCACTTCGGAGATAAAGATAGGTATCTTAAACTCGCCGATGAGGCTCTTGATGTTGGAAAGGGCCTTCTGGTTATACAGGGCGGCCGAAAAGGCCGATTCCGCCTGCGGGTAATGGCTGAGGGCGATGGCGTCGAACTTCCCGCTTTCGGCCTTTATCTGACGGAACCACCAGGCGTTGTCTTCGTAGGCATTGTTCAGGTGCGGCATCACAAGGGCGTCCGGGAAAACGGCTTTGGCGGCATCGTAGCCGGCGTTATAGAGTCTGGCAAAGTGCTTGCGGCCATCCGGAATGTTGCCGTTGGAAGTCCAAAGCTGTCCGGCGGGCCAGAGCATCCCGTTCCGGGTCTCGTTTCCCACCTGGATCCAGGCAGGCTTCACGCCCGCCTCCTTCAGCGCCTGCAGCACCTGGGTGGTGTGGCTCGATACATGGGCGCACATCTTCTCCAGATTGTCCTTGTCGGCACTCCAGGCCGATGGAATCACCTGCCGGGAAGGATCCGCAAAGAAGTCGCTGTAATGGAAATCCACCATCAGGGCCAGGCCGGCATCGTGCACGCGTTTGGCCAGGGACACCATATCCGCCTTTCCGCTCCAGCCGCCCGGAGGATCCACCCATACGCGGAGACGGATGGCGTTGATCCCGCAGTCCTTCAACACTTCAAGAAGGTCGGCAGGGGTACCGTCGGCCTTCTTGAATGTCTTACCGTCCTTTTCCATCTCTGAGAGCCAGCTCACATCGGCCCCGCGGGCGAAGGTGGGGGTTTCAACCACGACGGGTTTCTCCGGATCCGGCTTCTGCTGACAGGCGCCCAAAAGGGCGGTCAGGGACAGGAATAACGGCAGGGCTTTCATTCGCATCGGGGATTTTTAATCTTTTCCGTTGATAATTTCAAACACCACGGAGGAATGGGCCCCCAGGGTTAGTTCCTTTCCGCTGGTGGTGGCGCTGCCCAGCAGGGCGATGGGTTTGGTCATGGGATCATTTACCGTAACGGTCTTGGCCTGCCCTGCGCAGTTGTGGATAACCAGGAGTTTCTGGGTTGGGGCATTCATATACCAGGCGGCGATGCTGCTTCCGCCAAGGTTCGCGTTACCCATATCGCCCTCGGAGAAGGCCGGATAGGTGTTGCGGAGCTGGCTCCAGATTATGTAGGTGTTCAGGAGGCTGTTCTTGTCCTTCAGCTGGCTCTCTACGGAAATGGCACCGGTGAGCATGGCATTGTCCACCTTGTTGTTCACGCCCGCCTTGGCGCAGTCCGTGGCGGCGGAATCCCACACGATGGGGGCGCGGAGATATTCGTCTCCCCTGTCCTTGGAATTGCCCCAGTAACCCAGCTCTTCGCCCTGATAGATGAAAGGCTTGCCGGGCGTGGTGAGCATCATGGCCGCAGCCTGCTTCTCCTTGGCCAGGTCCCTGCCCAGGTCATCGGCCGCACGTACTTCTCCGGAGCCAGTCCGGCTGGAATGGTCGTGGTTGGTCATGAAGATGGAAGTGATGGCGTCCGGACGGATGGCCTTGTGGTCCAGGATGAAGCCCGTCACGGAAGACACGTAAGCGGAAGCATTGCCATTATTCACGGCATTATAGAGAAGCGGCCAGTAGCCGAATTCAAAGCAGGAATTGATGCCTTCGTAGTAGTATTTCTCCACCTTTGTATGGTCGTTCCAGACTTCTCCCACCATGAAGATCTCGCCCTTTCCGCCTGCCGCCTTGAAACTGGCGTTGCAGTGGTCGTACCAGGCTTTTAGGAACTTCCGGTTGGCCGAATTGTTATAGGAGTCCAAGCCGCCCGCGATATGCTGCACGGCATCCAGACGGAAGCCGTCAACCCCCAGCTGGATCCATTTGTCGGCCGATGCCGCCAGATCCTTGAAGGTGGCGTTGTTCACCACATCGTCCATATTACCGTAGTTCAGGTCCGGCATCCAGTCGCTGAAACAGCCCATATAGTAGAGGGTCTCGGTGGAAACGTTGGTGAGCTCAATCTTGTAGCGCCCGTTGCCGGTAAAGGAGATGTCGCCGCCCTCGGCCACCAGATCCAGGGTCTGGCCCGCCGTAATGGTGGTATTGCCGCCCTTAGCGCCGAATTTGGATCCGTTGTTCCAGTTGGGGTATTTCCTTACCAGCAGGCCCCATTTCCCGTCAATGTCCATTACAATGTAATAGCTGCCATCCCCTTTGTTCACGAACTTCACGGTTTTGTCTCCGGAGCCGTCCCACATATAGAGGTTCCAGTCGCAGTTGCCGGTGGTAACGGCTTCGTCGGTCTGGGTAATCGTAAGCTTGGGGGAACCGCCGGTGGCAGCCTTCCATTCATCGGCCTTATAGGTGGTTCCCGCCAGCATCGGGAACTTGCTGTAATCGGCCGAAGGATTGGTGCTGAAGAAATAATAGTCCCGGTAGGGGCTGGAAGGATCGGCAAGTGCCTGCTGGAACCACTCGTTCCCCTTGCCGGAATGGTTCAGTACGTAGTCGATATAGATCTGGATTCCCTTCTCGTGGGCTTTTTTCACCAGGTTCTTGAAGTCTTCCTCCGTGCCGAATTTCGGATTTACGGCATAATAATCCGTAACGTCGTAACCGTGGTAGGAGTCTGACGGATGGATGGGGCTCAGCCACAGTCCCGTTACTCCCAGCTGGTCCAGGTAGTCCAGCTTGGAGGTGATGCCGTTGAAGTCCCCCACCCCGTCGCCGTTGCTGTCGGCAAAGGAATATACCAGCATCTGATAGGTGGTGGAAGATCGCTTGTTGCCGTCAAAGGCAGCCGGGGAAGGCACCAGGGTATGGTTCCCGGACTCTTCCTGGCTCACGCTCACGGAGAACTGCTGTTCCTTGCCTCCCTTATTCCCGATTAAAAGGATATTGGCCGAACGGACCACCTCCTCCGTATTGGAGGATGCCGTAACGGAGATGGAGGCGTTGCCGCTGCCGGAGGTCTTGTCCAGATGGATCCAGTCTCCCGCAGGGGTTGCGGTCCAGCTGCCGTTGGTGCTCACGGTAACCAGCTTTACAGACGTGTCCTCGGCCTTGAAGGCAAGGGTTGCGGGGGTTACGGAGAAGGTAAGTTCTTCTTCCTGGGGCTTGGGCTCCTGGCAGGCGGCAAAAGCCAGCACTGCGGCCAGGGCCATATAAAGGAGTCTTTTCATGGCTCGTCGTTATCAATTGGCAGACGGGAGTCCGGTCAGGGGCTCCCGTCCGAAAGAACATTACT
>JAEEQF010000065.1 GCA_016285175.1 Bacteroidales bacterium | reverse complement strand
AACCGCCGCCACCGCCAGCAGAATAACAAAGGTCTTTCTCATACAACAAAAATAGGCAATTTTGCGCCGAAATGCAATTTCCGCCCCATCTGGCCGTTATTTGACTATTTCTCAAAATAGTTATAAAAATGAGAACAGGATTCCGGTCCATGAGACAAATGGTCCGGAGGGTTTTGGATATCTTTGGTGTCAACGATTAATCCTTAATTCCTCTATATTATGCAAAAAGTTTTTGTGGAAAGGACGAAAAGACCCATTCCGTATGAGGCCCCGTCCGCACAAGTTATCGAATTCTCCCTTGAAGGGATGGTCGCTCAAAGCGGCGGAACGGAAACGTTCATTCCGGGTGTAGGTTTTGGCGAAGGTGATTTTATTTAGGAGGGCAGCACTATGAAAAAGTATTATCTAATTCTTGCGGCAATGTCCGCGCTTGTTCTTGCCGCTTGTCAGCGTGAAATAGCGCCCCAAAAAGGCCTTGTCTTTACAGCAACAACAGAAAGTTCCGTCACCAAAACCGCATTGAGTGAAAATGGTGGCAATTACGATGTGGTTTGGCGTGCCGGTGACAGAATTACCATAGTGGACGCCGCTTCCAACGTGGGAATCTATGAAACTGAAAGCACAACCACTCATGCCGATTTCTCCCTGTATGGAGGCAGCACTCCTGTTACAACCCCCACCTATAAGGCTTGGTATCCGGCAAACCTTTATAATGGAGGAACCCCCACGCTTCCTGCAACGCAGTCCTATGTGGACGGCAATATCGGCGGATCTCCCATGTACGCAGAGAGTGGCACAAACAGCTTGGCTTTCAAGAATATCTGTGGTATTATCCGATTAAATGTCAGCACCACGCTGGTAGGTAAGACGGTGGCATCCATCGTCTTGAACGCCAACGAAGGGATGAGTGGCGTCATCAGTAATGCAGCTACGCTGGCGGACGACAGTTATGTGGCAGCTGTAACAGGGACTGCCGGCGTTACCCTTAATTGCGGCGCAGGTATTGACATCTCCACAACACCCACCGCATTCCATTTTGCCGTTCCGGAAGGCACTTATACCGGCTTCACTATCACGGTTACCACAACCGATGGATTAACCCAAACCCGCACTGCCAACAAGGGAATCACTGTGGGTCGAAGACAGATTACAGACATCGGCCTGGCTTTCAACAACCTCTCTATGGCCATTAATCTGGCTGAAACAACAGGAACCGTCGATATCCCCTCCGGTGTAAATGCCAGGCTGTACGGCAGCAAGACCGACCGGACCGTCAATGTGGCCGGCGGAGGCTCGGTTGTTACGCTGGAGAATGCCTCCATGTATAAACTAAACCTGAATGGCGACGCTATAATTGTATCTTCAGGAACAAACACCATTGACACCAGCCACGACAATCCCGTCTTCATCAAAGAAGGCAGCACCGCCACCTTCCGCGGAACGGGAACGCTGAATGTGAACGCCTACTATTGCACCGGGCCCATTATATGCGAGAATTATAATGCCGATATCGTGATAGAAAGCGGAACGTACAACCTGAATGCCGGGGCCGGGGCAACCAGATGTATCGGCGCAGGAAATCTGAGCATTACGGGAGGCACCGTGAATGCCGACACGGAGGCTTATGTATCGCTCTATGCAGAAAAGACGCTTTCCATCTCCGGAGGTGAAGTCCTTGCCAGGGGCGATGCCCAGGGTATCTATGCCAATGGCGGCGATGTAGTTATCAGTGGTGGCACTGTTACGGCGGAACAGAGACGAAACAGCACTTTCTGGGGAGGGCCCGAGGCCAATGTCGCAGGCATCGTCGTCCATAGCAAGGATGGAACTACCGGCGGAACTTTAACCATCAGCGGGGGAACCGTCAACGCCATAGGTCATATAGGCCCCGGTATTGGAGCCACCTGGCACAGGAGCGGCTGGTCTTATGCCGTTCATACCAGAAGCATTCTCATTTCCGGCGGTACGGTGACTTCAAGTTCGGATGTGGAGGGACAGGCCGCCATCGGCTTCTCCGGCTTTGGCAATCCCACCGTTTGCGAAAAAATCACCATTTCCCCGGGCATAACCAGCCTTACCCTGATTCAAGGCCCCACCGCCACGCGGATGATCACGTATGGAGACTCCCCTGCAGCATTCACCGTTGACGGTCTGGATATGTCCGGATACTTCTCCGACCCTGCATCCGTAGACTGGAGCACCCTCCCGAATCTCCTGCGGACGGTAACAACCACCACCGCAGCAGACGACACCTGGGTATTTACGCCCAAGCCGTAATAATTTCCTATCTTTGCAGGAGTGAAGCGGCCGATTGTCATATCCCTTGCCATCCTCCTCGCTGCCTGCGCCCCCAAAACAACGGGGGTGCAGGCGGCGGGGGACGTGCTGGAAATGTCCGTTGAGCGGCTGCCGGACCTGAATGTTCCCCGGAATGCACATACGGCTGCGTTTGTGAACGGGGAGCTTATGGTGATTGGCGGACACACGACCGGATTCATCCCCACCAAGACGGCCGAATACTATAGCAACGGGGCCTGGCACCTGATTGACAGTTACTTCCCGCACGACTACGGCTTTGGCGTAGTGCTCTCGCCGGAGGAAATCCTGGTGGGCGGCGGCTGCGCCGAAGCCTTCGGCGAAGGCCAGACCCAGGGCGTAGAACTGTATAGTGCCCTCACCCACAGTTTTACCCCGCTTCCCATCATGGATCAGCGGCGTACCCGTCCCACGGCAGCCCGCCTGACCGACGGAACCGTGCTCATCAGCGGAAACTGGTATTATGCCGACTATACCTCCAGCTATTCCATTTCGAATGGCCCTGAGACCGTTAGGAGATCGGCCCTGCAGCGGACGGCACCCTATATTTTCCAGACTTCCCCGGACAACGCCATCATCTTTAGCAGTGCCGGAACTGAGGACGAAAAGCTGGAGCCCATAGCAGAGCGCCTGCAGGGAGAACCCTTCGAGATTCCGCTGCTGCAGGAATGGGAGGACTGGACTCCGTTGGACGGGGGACAGATGAGCCAGTTCTTCATTGGCGACGAAGCCGTAGGCGGCTACGCCTGGCTCTTCCCCGCCATCCGCAAGGCCGATGGACAGCCGGGGCTCATCAAGGTGATTGGGGAGGATTTCTCCGTTCTGGAAACGGAGCGTCCTCTGTCATTAGAAGGACCTGAGGGAGAGGAACTTACCAACCACCTGGTCTTTTTGGCCGATAGGGAGAACTCCTGCGCCTGGATAGTCCAGAGCATCCTGGGAATGAACCGGATCTACGTTACCAAGGTGGAATACGGGAAGGCTCTCCGCGGCGGAAAAGCCCCCGTTGCGCTGTACCGGGCCGATTTGCCGGAAGACCTCCCGGGGCCCTACACCATGAATCCGGTGCTCCTTCCGGGTGGCCGTATAGCCTTTATGGGCGGCCGGCCGGGGCTGGACGAGTACTATCCCATTGCATCGGCCTTTATCCTTCACACGGAGCCCCTGCCGGCGAAACACAGCAGGTCCTGGTGGCTCGGGCTGATTGCAGGCATCCTTTGCGCTTCCGCTTTGGTATTGATTTCCTGGCGTTTGCAGGTAGTATCGGCCAAAAAGAAAAAGGCCGAGGAGGTGGAACAGGGAGAAGCGCTGTTCACCGATATGATGACGCGCATCCGCGCCCTGATGGAAGAGAAGGAACTCTTCCGGAAGCCGGACCTCAAGGTGGAGGACCTGGCGGCCGAACTGGGCACCAACGCGGCCTATGTCCGCGGCTGCATCGGCGGCGCCTATGGCGGCACTTTCAGCGACTTTGTGAACGAATACCGCATCCGTTACGTCCAGCGGCTCTTGCTGGCCAATCCAACCGCCAAAATCACCGCCCTGGCCGAAGACGCAGGCTTCTCCAGCAATGCCACCTTCTACCGGCACTTCTCCGCCGTAACCGGTCTCTCCCCCGCCGCCTGGCTAAAACAGCAACAGTCCGACAAAACGCGGCAGGTCTAATTGTAGAACGATGCAAATTAATGGGCAAAGTGCTGCAAGTCTGCATTTTTCTTCCGACCTGCAGCAGTAGAAAGCGTCTGTGGCCGATAAGTGCTCCAGGTCGGCCGTTTTCTGCAGACCTGCTACGCTTTGGACAATCACCTGCAACAGTTGAGAAATAGTGACGGCCTTTCTTATGCCGCCAGCCCGGTGAAGGGGACGGGGAACAATAGAGAGGAGCGTTAAATGGCGGCCAACTGGAGGGCGGTCCCGCAGGTGAAGCCGGAGGGATGCCTGTGTCCAGCGAAAGCGGTGCGACGGAGGGATAGGTTTCAACCGACATGCGCACGACGGTGAGTCAGAGGGAAAAAGAGACGTTCGCAGGCAAGCCCTTCCAGTTGGAAATACCGCCATAGCGACGAACGTAGTTCCCCGTCCCCTTCACCAGGCTGGTCCCTGCATCAAGAAAGCCATGGATGTTATAAAAAACGGTCCCCTGGGAACAGGAGACCGTTTTTTCATTTCAGATGTCCGATTACTCGGCCTTCTTCTTGGCGGCGCGCATGGTGGCGTCGTACATGATGGGCGTACCGATCATGATGGAAGCGTAGGTACCGATAATCACACCCAGGCACAGGGCCACGGCCAGACCGCGGATGCTTTCACCGCCGAAGATGGCGATAGCGAGCATAGGCAGCAAGGTGGACACGGAAGTGTTCAAGGTACGGGTGAGGGTGGCATTGAGAGCCGTATTCACCGTGGTACGGAAGTCTTCCTTCGGGTGCAGGCCCTTCTGCTCACGGATACGGTCGAAGATAACCACGTTATCGTTGATGGCGTAACCGATGATGGTAAGGATGGCCGCAATGAACGTCTGGTCCACATCCAGGTTGAACGGCAGGATACCGTTGAACAGGGAGAAGAAGCCGATCACGATGAGGGCCGTGTGAGCCAGGGACACCACGCCGCCGAGACCCCAGGTCCAACCCTTGAAGCGGAAGGCGATGTAGATGAAGATGGCGATGAGGGCCAGGAACACCGCGATGAAAGCGCTGCGGGTGATGTCACGGGCGATGGTAGGACCCACCTTGTCGGAGGAAATGATACCGTTGGGGTTCTCCAGCGTGGAAGTGAAATCGGCCAGCTGGATGTCCTCTGCGTAGAAGCCCTTGAGGGCGTTGAACAGCAGACCTTCAACCTCGGCGTCCACTTCCGTGCTCTCGCTGTCGTTCTTGTACTGGGTGGTGATCTTCATCTGGGAGTCACCGCCGAACTGCTTCACCTCAACGGAGTACTGGTCCAGGCCGGCCTGCTCTGCAGCCAGGCGGAAGGTGTCCTCCACGGAGGAACGCACCTGCTCTGCAGTAACACTCTGGTCGAAACGGACCACGAAGGTACGGCCGCCGGTGAAGTCTACACCATAGCTGAAGCCCTTGAAGGCGATGCTGGCGATAGAGATCACGATAAGGGCGCCGGAGATGATGTAGGACCACTTCTTGAGGCCGATGAAGTCCACGTGCGTATTCTTGAGGATATTGGCAGTGAGCTTGTTGGACATAGCCACGGTCTTGCCCTTGGCGATGCGGTCGTCGAAGATGATGCGGGTTACGAAGATGGAGGTGAGCACCGAAGTGATGATACCGATGATGAGCGTGGTGGCGAAGCCCTGCACAGGACCGGAACCGAAGATGTAGAGGATGATACCGGTGATGAGGGTGGTGAGCTGACCGTCGATGATGGCGCTGTAGGCGTTCTTGTAACCGTCGGCCACAGCCTTGGAGAAGCCCTTGCCGGCGGCAAGTTCCTCCTTGATACGCTCATAGATAATCACGTTGGCATCCACGGCCATACCCAGGGTTAGCACCAGACCGGCGATACCCGGGAGGGTAAGGACGGCGCCGAAGCTAACCAGCACGCCGAACAGCAGCAGCACGTTGCACAGCAGAGCCGCATCGGCAATGAGACCGGCGCCCTGGTAGAAGAATACCATGTAGATGAGCACCAGGCAGAAAGCGATGAGGAAGGAGATGAGACCGGCACGGATGGAAGCGGAACCCAGGGAAGGACCCACAACCTGCTCCTGGATGATGGTGGCAGGGGCGGGGAGCTTACCGGACTTGAGCACGTTGGCCAAGTCTTCGGCTTCCTGCATGTCGAAGTTACCGGTGATTACGGAAGAACCGCCGGTGATTTCCGTCTGAACGGTAGGGTACGAATACACCAGGCCGTCCAGGACGATGGCCACCTGCTTGCCGATGTTGTCCTTGGTGAGGCGGGCCCAGATGGAGGCGCCCTCGGCATTCATGGTCATGTTCACGGAAGGGGCTGCGCTGCCACCGTTCTGGGTACCTTGGAATTCTACGCGCGCGTCCGTGACATAGCCGCCGTCCAGCGGGGCCTTGCCGTCGCGGGAGGTAGCCTTGATGGCAACCAGTTCGTAGAGGTTGCTGCCCTTGACCAGATCCGTGGGTTTAACGGACCACATGGGACGGAAGCCCTGCGGGAGGACATCCTCGGCCATGGCCAGGTAACGGTTCACGGTAACGGTATCCACACCGGCGGCAAAGCCGATGCAGGCGTTGTCCCAACCGGAAGGGGAGAGCACCTGGAACAGCGGATTGGCCACTGCGGTGCTGTCACCCAGGTTGCCAAGGATTTCGGCCACGCGGGCGTCCACGGCATACAGATCCACCTCGTTGCCCTGGTAAGTGGGCCAGAACTCCAGGGAAGCGGTTCCCTGCAGGAGTTTACGCACACGCTCCGGATCCTTCACGCCCGGCAGTTCGATGAGGATCTTGCCGGAGTTGCCCACCTGCTGGATGTTGGGCTGGGTTACGCCGAAACGGTCGATACGGTTGCGGAGCACGTTGAAGGAGTTGTCCACGGCGCTCTTGGCCTCGTTGCGGATCACGTCCACAACTTCCCTGTTGGTGGATTCGGGCTTGATCTTGTCGCGGAGCTCGTAGGTGCCGAACACCTCGGCCATGCGGCGGGCGGGGGCTACCTGGTTCCAGGCTTCCTCGAACAGGCCGATGAAGTCCTGGCTGGAGTTTACGTTATTGGCCTTGGCCTGGGAGAGGGCGGAAACGAAATCCGGGTCCGTGCTGTTGCCGGAAAGGGCCTTTACCAGGTCTTCCAGCTGCACCTGCAGCATGACGTTCATACCACCCTTGAGGTCCAGACCCAAGTTGATTTCCTTCTCCTTCACGCTCTTGTACGTGTATCCGAAGAACACCTTCTCTGCGCTGATGGAGTCTACATAGGCCCTGTTTCTGATGTTGGCCACGGAGTCGGCCACGAATTCGCGGATTTCCGGGGCGATGTTGTTAGCTTCTACAAACTGCTGCGCCTGCTCTTCTGCATACTTGGCAGCCTTTCTCTCCTGCAGACGGGAAATTACCGTGAAGGAGAGCTGCCAAATGCTTGCAATGGCAAGCAGGATAGCAACAAATCTGATCCAACCTTTGCTTTGCATTTTTTTATCGTTTTAAATTATATATTGTCAACGTTTCTCGTGGCATCTAAAGACACCACGGCAAAATAGGTTGCAAATTTACGATTTTTTTCTGATTTACGAACTTTCTCACAACTATTTCTTAATTTTGTAGGCTTTAAGAGGTATGAGAAAGCGGTTTTGGGTCATATTTTTCCTTTTAGCCATCCCGGTATCGGCCCTTTGGGGGCAGGACCTGGGAGACTATGCCGAACGTTGCGCCAATCCCCGCGTGATGGCGCGCGAGCGCTTCTCCCTTGAAGACTTTTTCCTGTATTATCCGCTTCCGGACAGTTCCTGGCACGCTTCCCCCAATGTCTTTGACGCCGAAAAGGGCTTTCCGGTATACCTGCCGAAGGGGGAGGACGTGGTGTATTATTCGGCCCCGGACCTTTCCGGCTCCCTCAGCCTTTTCCTTTCCGAAGAGCGGGCCGATTCCCTGTGGAGGGCCCCCAGGCATCCCGCCGAAGCCCTGATTTCGTCGGGCAGCGAGGTTTTCCCCATGCTGTCCCCCGGCGGCCGCATCCTCTATTTTGCCTCCGACGGCCTTCCCGGCATGGGCGGCTACGACATCTTCTCCAGCACCTGGGATGAAGCCAATGCCATCTGGGGCAAGCCGGAGAACCTGGGCATCCCCTACAATTCCCCGGCCGATGACTTCCTGATGATGGACACGGAGGACGGCAATCTTACCCTGCTTGCCTCCAACCGTTCCTGCGGGAAAGACAGCGTATATGTATATGTGCTTGAATTTGAGGCGTTTCCTTTAAGAACACCCGTCCACGACCCAGAGGTGTTGGAGCAGCTTCTCTCCCTAACCCCCACAGAGAACATTGCCGTCAGCGGGAGGTCGGCCGGTAATGCCGATACGCGCCTGTACATGAGAAGGATGGCCGAGGTCCGCTCGCTCCGGGACTCCCTGGCCCGGCGGGAAAAGGACTCCACCCACCTCCACGCCCTGGATCCCCTCCGCAACCGGATTTCCGTCCTGAATAAAGAGATCCGGCGCATTGAAAACAGTTTTCTCCGCAGGGGCGCCGCTTCCGGACAGGGGGGAGACGTTCCGGAAGACGGACAGAAACCTTTTACCTTTGAAAAGCATTCCATGGGCGGCCCCCTTCCCTTTGCGGTGGGCACTCTGGACGACAACTATTTCTTTGAAGTATCCGAAGCGGGCGCCATGGCCAATGATAATTCCCTCCCGGAAGGAATTATCTATCAGATATTTATGTTCACATCGGCCCAACGTGCGCGGGAAGACCAGTTTGGCGGCATCACGCCCGTTTACGAGCGGATGAACTCCAACCTGCGCTATGCCTACTACGCCGGCCTCTTCCCTACCTACCGGCTGGCCCTGCAGCAGCTGAACGTGGTGCGGAAGCTGGGCTTCCCGGAAGCCCGCATCGTAGCCTACAGCGACGGCCGCCCCATCTCCGTGAACCAGGCCCGCCAGGAAGAATAACTTGCTTTTTTAAATTCTTTTATTTATCTTCACTGCCATAAACAATTAGCTTATGGACAAGAAGATTCTTACCTTATTGGCGGCCGCGCTGATGTGCCTGGGTGCACTGGCCCAGCCCCGCGGACCCCGTCCCGGCGCCGCTCCCGACGCCAAAGACACCCCTGCTGAAAAAGAAAAAGAGGCTCCCGTGCAGCTTTCGTTCAAGCCGGGCCTGTTCGGTGTGGCGCAGAACGAAAAAGACTGGTACCTGGAGATTCCGGACAGCCTGCTGGGCCGGCGTTTCCTCACGGTTACCCGCTACGTGAGCATGACCCCCGGCGCCAGCGAATACGGCGGTGAGGAAGTGAACGAGAATATGCTCTATTGGGAGAAGGCCTCCAACGGCAACCTGCTCCTGAGGGCCGACATTGTGAATATCCAGGCCGATGAAGACCAGGCCATCTACAAGGCCGTGAAGGTGAGTTCGGAGAATCCCATCGTGGCGTCCTTCAAGCCCGAGAAGGGCGGCGAGAAGGCCACCCGCATCAAGGCCAACAGCCTGTTCGAGGGCGACGTGCAGGTGTTCTCATTGGATAATATGTCCAAGCGGCAGTACAACCTGGGCGGAGTAAAGGGCGACGCCTCCTTCATCGAGAGCATCCGCACTTATCCCATCAATACAGAAGTAACTGTCACCAAGACCTTTACATATAACCAGCCGCAGCCTTCCGCCGGCGGCCCTGGTGGCCCGGCCCGCCAGTCTTACCTCCCTGCCGGACGGGAAGCCGGAACCGTGACCATCGTGCTCAACACCTCCATGGTGCTCCTGCCGGAGAAACCCATGCAGGCCCGCTGGTTCGACTCCCGCGTGGGTTACTTCGCCGGTGGCTACAGCCAGTTCTCGGACCAGCAGCAGGGTGTGGAGACCGTTCGTTTCATCACCCGCTGGCGCCTGGAAACCCGTCCCGAAGACCGCGAGAAGCAGCGCCGCGGAGAACTGGTGGAACCCATTAAGCCCATTGTCTATTACATCGATCCCGCTACGCCCAAGCAGTGGCGCCCTTACCTGATTGCCGGTGTGAATGACTGGCAGAAGGCCTTTGAGCAGGCCGGCTGGAAGAACGCCATCCATGCCGAAGAGTGGCCGGAGAATGCCGATGAGCTGGGTATGAGCCTGGAGGACGCCCGGTTCTCCGTCATCCGTTACCTGGCCTCCCCCACGGCCAATGCCTATGGCCCCAACGTGCACGATCCACGCTCCGGAGAAATCCTGGAATCCCATATCGGCTGGTATCACAATGTGATGACCCTGGTGCACGACTGGTACCAGGTGCAGGCCGGCGCCATCGACCCACGCGCACGCAAGATGAAATATGACGACGAGCTCATGGGAGACCTCATCCGCTTCGTCTCCTCGCACGAGGTGGGCCATACCCTGGGCCTCCGGCACAACATGGGCTCCAGCAGCAAGACGCCCGTGGAGAAGCTCCGCGACAAGGAATGGGTGGAGAAGAACGGCCACACGGTGAGCATCATGGACTATGCCCGCTTCAACTATGTGGCCCAGCCGGAAGACAACATCGGCAAGGAGGGCATCTACCCGCGCATCAACGACTACGACAAGTGGGCCATCGAGTTCGGCTACACCCCCACGGACTTCAAGACCGCCAAGGAGGACCATCTGTACTGGAACAAGGTAATCATTGCCCGCCTGGCCGATAACCCGCGCCTGTGGTTCGGCGGCGAAGGCCGTGACGGGGACCCGCGTGCCCTTACGGAGGACCTGAGCGATGATGCCGTGGCCGCCAGCACCTACGGCATCAAGAACCTCAAGCGCATCATCGGCCAGATTCCCGAGTGGAACAAGGAGGAAGGCGACCAGTATGAGAACGTCAGCCGGATGTATTCGGCCATTACCGGCCAGTTCAACCGCTATATGGGCCACGTGGCGGCCAATATCGGCGGGCGCTTCATCACCAACAAGAGCATCGAGGAGGCCGGCCCCAAGTACGAACCCGTTCCCAAGGCCCGGCAGAAGGCGGCCCTTAACTTCCTGAACGATAATTTGTTCAAGAAACCTACCTGGCTGGTGGACGTGCCTTACATCTTCAATATCACCGACCGGCCCGACAACAACCTGTATTCCATTGTGAACAATGTGGTGTCGGCCCTGGTGAGCACCGCCAAACTGGACCGCCTGGAGCAGTTCGCCCTGTACGGTCCCGGCAACTATACGCCGGAAGAGTATCTGGAGGAACTCCGGGGAAT
>JAEEQF010000064.1 GCA_016285175.1 Bacteroidales bacterium | reverse complement strand
TTCCGCTCAAGGGTGAAGTAGCCCTCCTCCAGTTCCGCTTCCACGGGTTCACCGTTTACGGAGACGCTGTAGGAGGTCTGCTTTTCGTCGGCAAAGCTGTACAGGCCGCCGGGCGTCACCTCTCCTCTCACCCAGCCGGGGATGCGGAGCTTGATGGCCATGGGCGCCTTCTGGGCCGATTTCTCTATGGTAATGGCCACGTCCCCCTCCCAGGGATAGACGGTTTCCTGACGCAGGGTTATGTCCTTGCCGTTCACCTTTGTCGTAAGGGTATTGGGCATATACAGGTTCACCCACAGGGTGTTACCCTTGCTGGCATAGACATAGCCGGGCAGGGACGGGATGAAGCGGGCGATGTTGGAAGGGCAGCACGCGCAGCCGAACCAGGGCTGGCGCTGATGGTTGCCGTGCGATTCCAGCGGATTGGGGTAGAAGAAGGCTCCGCCGTCCAGCGATACGCCGCTGATGAGCCCGTTGTAGAGGGTGCGTTCCAGCACGTCGAAATACTTGGCGTCCCCGTGTAGCAGGAACATCCGGTAATTCACATACACGTTGCCGATGGCCGCGCAGGTCTCGCAGTAGGAGGTGGCATTGGGCAGGAAGTAATTGGGGCCGAAGGCTTCGCCGCTGCTGGTGGCGCCGATGCCGCCGGTGATGTAGAGCTTCTTCTCCACGATGTTCTCCCAGATGCGGTCGATGGCGTCCACGTAGGAAGGGTCTCCCGTGAGGGCGGCTACATCGGCCATGCCGGCGTACATATAGGCCGCTCGGACGGCGTGTCCCACCGCCTCGTCCTGCTCAAGGACCGGTATGTGCGACTGGCTGTATTCCTGCCGGATTTTGGTGGTGCCGCGCTTGTCCAGGAAGAATTTGGCCTGGTCCAGGTACTTGCGGTCCCCGGTTGCCAGGTACAGCTTGGCCAGGCCCATTTCGGCAATCTGGTGGCCGGGCACCACGCAGGTCTGCCCTTCGGCCTCGCCGATCTCCCGGACCACACAGTCGGCATAACGGATGGCGATGTCCAGGAAATTGCGCTTCCCGGTGGCCTGGTAGTGCGCCACGGCCGCTTCCAGCATGTGTCCCAGGTTGTAGAACTCGTGGCTACCGCCTTCCACCTCGCTCCAGCGGGTGAGGCCGGACCAGGGATGCGGATGCTCCGGATTCATGGTCCGGGGCGTGTACAGGTAGCCGTCCGGCTCCTGGGCGGTGGCCACGATGGCCAGCACGCTGTCTATGTACGCTTCCAGTTTCTGGTCCGGATAAGTCTGCAGCTGGTAGCTGGCGCCTTCGATGGTCTTATACACGTCCGTGTCGTCGAAAGGGAAGCCGCTGGGCGGGAAGCCCAGGTTTTCCGTAGAGGCCATCTGCCGGGCCGCCTGCTCGAAGTTCCGGTAGCGTCCGGTTTCCTCGCATTTGGAGAAAGCCAGCGGGATGGTGACCTCACGGGAAGCCTTCAGCCGCTGTCCCCAGAAGGAGTTTTCCTCTACCTTCACCTGGGTAAAAGATACCGGATCTATGGGATAGCCGTGCTCCGGCTGCTGGTTTTGCCGCTCGCAGGCACAGGCCAGACTCACGATGACGGCGAGCGTTAATAATTGGAAGCGCATCATGTTCAACGTTTTATAACTTACAACTTATTACTAAAAATATTTAATTAGTTAAAAGTTGTAAATAAATTTGTTTTTATAATTTAAAGGTTATACCTTTGCTCTTGGACTATGAAGAATTCTTCAAAGTCTATTTGTTAAGTTCGTTTTATATACCAGAACGGCGCTCTTGGGGAGGAGCGCCGTTCGCTTTGAGGGGGGCTCCGCCCCCCTATTATCCCCCTGCGGCTCCCAACCTAGTATGTCCTTGGGCTTGTCCCAAGGACACGGTCTCCGCCGGCGCCCTGCAGGGCGCTTTTTATGTGCTAAGCACCGAAGTGCTATTCGGTCGTGAAAGCGAAGATGCAGTGACTGGTGTAGGTTTCGCCGGGACGCAGCACGGCCGACGGCCATTCGGGCTTGTTGGGTGTGTCCGGATACTTCTGGGTTTCCAGGCAGATGCCGGTGCGCTGCTGGTAAACGATGCCCTTCTTGCCCTTGACGGTGCCGTCCAGGAAGTTGCCGGAGTACACCTGGATGCCGGGTTCGTCCGTATAGACGCTGAGCTTGATGCCGTTCACCGGGTTGTATATGCAGGCGGCAACTACGTTGATGTCCCGGTTGTTGTCCAGGACCCAGTTGTGGTCGAAGCCGTTGCCGAAGCGGATCTGCTCGTCATCGGCCGAGATGTTGTCGCTGATGAGGTGGGCGGTGGTATAGTCGAAGGGGGTGCCTGCTACCGGACGGATTTCTCCGGTGGTCATGTACGTCTCGTCCACGGGGGTGAAGTTGCGGGCATTCACGTACAGCACATCGTCCACGATCCGGTGGGTGTCCGGAGCACCGGAGAGGTTGAAGTACGAATGGTTGGTCATGTTGATCACCGTGGTCTTGTCCGTGGTGGCCTCGTACTGGATGTCAATCTTGTTGTCATCCGTGAGGGTGTAGGTTACATAGGCCTTCACGTTGCCGGGGAAGTTGTTGTCCCCGTCCGGGGAGATGCGGCACAGCTTCACATGTTTGGCATCGGCCTCTACCTTTTCATAGACCTGGTACTGCCAGCCGGTGGGACCGCCGTGGAGGCAGTGGCCGAAGTTGTTCTGCGGCAGCTGGTAGCTTACTCCGTCCAGGGTAATCCGTCCCTGGTTGATGCGGTTGGCATAGCGGCCGATGGAGGCGCCGAAGTCCGACTGGTTGTTCTCCGGGAAGTAGTCTTCCACCTTGTCGAAGCCCAGTACCACGTCCCGCATGTTGCCGTCCCGGTCCGGAACCAGGATGGAGACGATGCGGCCGCCGAAGTTGGTGATGCACACCTCCATGCCGTTCTCGTTGGTGAGGGTATAAAGGGCCGTGGCGGCACCGTTGTAAGTGTTTTCAAAGTTCTTGGGATCCAGTCCGGAAGCGGTGAGGCCGGTCTTGGTCTCCTTGGGAGCGCAGGCCGCCACAAGCAGGGCGGCGCCGACGCAGAGGAAAAGAAGTTTGCGCATAATGATATGGAAAAGTTAAAATTAAATACTTATGAATAAAAATTGATTTGATTCTGTCCTCAAATATACGTATTTTTGCTGAAAGTAAGGTGGAATGAACCACAGAAATTAATAACTGCAATCCATATGAAGAAAATTATCCTTTTCCTATCGGCGCTTGCCGTATCTTCCCTGGCCCTGGCCCAGGTTAAAGTGTCCGTCCGTGAAACCGCCCAGGACCAGCCTGTGATCCCGGCCGAGATTTACGGACAATTCTCAGAACATCTGGGCCGCTGCATCTATGAAGGTATCTGGGTGGGTCCGGATTCCTCCATTCCCAATGTGGACGGTTACCGCACCGACGTGCTGGAAGCCTTCAAGGCCCTCAAGGTTCCCGTACTCCGCTGGCCCGGCGGCTGTTTCGCCGACGAGTATCACTGGATGGACGGCATCGGCCCCAAGGAGAACCGGCCCAAGCTGGTGAACAACAACTGGGGCAGCACCGTGGAGGACAACTCCTTCGGCACGCACGAATTCCTGAACCTGTGCGAGATGCTGGGTATCGAGCCCTATATCAGCGGCAACGTGGGTTCCGGCACCGTGGAGGAACTGGCCAAGTGGGTGGAATATATGACCGCCGAAAACGGTTCCATGGCCGAGCTCCGCGCCAAGAACGGCCGCAAGGAGCCCTGGAAGGTGAAGTACCTGGGTGTGGGCAACGAGACCTGGGGCTGCGGCGGCGACATGACGGCCGACTATTATGCCGATGTGTACAAGCGCTACGCCCTCTATTCCCGCAACTACAGCGGCAACCGCCTGTTCAAGGTGGCCTGCGGCGCCTCCGACTACGACTATAACTGGACCCGCACCATGATGCAGAAGGACCGCGACAAGATGGACGGCCTGTCCCTGCATTACTACACCTGCAAGGGCTGGACGGGCAGCAAGGGATCGGCCACGGATTTCACTCCGGAAGAGTATTATAATGTGCTGGCCAAGAGCGTGGAGATTGACGAAGTGCTGCGCAACCACGAAGCCATCATGGACGCCTTCGACCCGGACAAGCGGGTAGCCCTGCTGCTGGACGAATGGGGCACCTGGTTCGATGTGGAGCCCGGCTACAACCCCGGTCATCTGTTCCAGCAGAACACCATGCGTGACGCCATGGTGGCCGCCCTGTCCCTCAACATCTTCCAGAAGCATACGGAGCGTCTCAAGATGGCCAACATCGCCCAGATCGTGAACGTGCTGCAGGCCATGATCCTCACCAAGGGTCCCCAGATGGTGCTCACGCCCACCTATCACGTGTTCCGCATGTTCAACGTGCACCAGAACGCCACCTATGTGCCTTCGGAGTATAACTGCGGTACCCTGGTATCGGCCGAGGGCCGCGTGATGGAGAACTTCAGCGCCTGCGCCTCCCGCGACGCCGCCGGCGCCTTGCACGTCTCCCTGGCCAATCCGTCCCTGGACAAGCCCGTAACCGTGGAGCTCGCCTTCGACCAGCTCAAGCCCAAGACCGTTTCCGGTGAAATCCTCACCGCCTCCGACGTACACGCCTACAACGACTTCGGCAAGGCTCCCGCCGTGGCCCCCGCCGCTTTCTCCGGTGCCAAGGTTTCCGGCAAAACCGTGAAGCTCACCCTCCCCGCCGCCTCCGTGGTTGTGCTGGAAGTGAAATAATTCACTGATACACAGTTATCTAACGGTTTCTCCCTGTGATTCCAGTCACAGGGAGAAATTCGTATAGGTCTGATGGACAGGTTATTAGCGGACGGACAGTTTGGTCACCTTGCCGTTGGACCACTTCAGGTCCACTGTGTGGCCGCCGCGGGTGCGGAGGCCGCGGACGGAGCCGGAGGGCCAGGCCGACGGAAGGGCGGGGAGCGCCTGGACGGAACCGTCTTCGGCACTTTGCAGCAGCATCTCCATCACACCGGCACAACCGCCGAAGTTGCCGTCTATCTGGAAAGGCGAATGGGCGTCCAGGAGGTTGGGATAGGTGCCGCCACCCCGGCGCTCATCCGGGCCCCGGTAACGGTCCGGACTCACATAGCGGAGCAGCCGGCGGTACATCTTATAGGCATTTTCTCCGTCTCCCAGGCGGGCATAGAGGTTGATGCGCCAGCCGCAGCTCCAGCCGGTGGTCTCGAAGCCCCGGATTTCCAGGGTCTTGAGGGCTGCATCGGCCAGCGCCGATCCGGCCTGGACCTGATGGCCGGGGTACACGCCGATCAGGTGGGACTGGTGCCGGTGCTGGGGATCCCGGTCCACCCAGTCGTAATACCATTCCATCAGCTGCCCCTCAGAGCCGATGTGATAGCCCCTCAGGCGGGAGAGCGCCCCTTCGGCCTCTTGCACAAAGGCTTCGTCCGTGCCCAGTTCCCGGGCTGCCTTTACGGCGTCCGTGAGGCATTCCCGCACCAAGGCCAGGTCGGCCGTTGCGCCGTAGAGCGTGGAGCCGTTGTAGCCCTCGGGCGTAATGTAGTCGTTCTCCGGTGAGGTGCCCGGCGAGGTGATGAGTTCGCCGTCCTTCTCCACCAGGAAGTCCAGGCAGAATTCGGCCGCACCTTTGAGGGCGGGGTAGTCCCGTTCCAACGCTGCACGGTCCCTGGTGAAAAGATAATGCTCCCAGAGGTGGGTGGCCACCCAGGCGCCGCCCATGGTCCAGTTGGCCCACATGGGAACACCCGTCCCCAGGCCCACCGGCGTTGCCATGGCCCAGATGTCGGAGTTATGGCCGGCGTTCCAGCCGCGGTTTGCACCATACAGCCGCCGGGCCACGGGGCTGCCGTTTTGGGAAAGGTTCCGGACAAAGGAAAGCATGGGCTCATGCATCTCCGGAAGGGCGGCGGCTTCGGCGGGCCAGTAGTTCTCTTCCAGGTTGATGTTGATGGTGTAGTTGCAGCTCCACGGCGGCTCCATGCTCTCGTTCCAGAGGCCCTGCAGATTGGCGGGAACCCCGTCCGTGCGGGAGCTGGAGATTAGGAGATAGCGGCCATACTGGTAGTACAGCGCCTCCAACTCCGGGTTGGCTTCCTGCAGGTCTGTATAGCGCTTCAGCTGTACGTCCGTGGGAAGGACCTTCACGGAGTCCGGCGTAGCGCCCAGGTCCAGGCTCACGCGGCCCATGAACTGGCCGAAATCGGCCTCGTGGGACTTCCGGAGCTGGTCATAGCCCTTGGAAGCTACGCGTTGGAAGTTGGCCTCTGCCAGAACCCTGTAGTCTTTTCCCTCCCGGACGGGATCCTTGTCAAAGCCGTTGAAGCTGGTGGAATTCACTACGTACAGCATAACCTCGTGGCAGCCTCGGAGCTTCAAGACCCCGTCTTCCACCAGGGCCGATCCGTCCTCCTTCCTGCAGCCCAGGAGGGTGCGGAAATGGATGCCGCGGGACGGGTCCGACAGGGGGACCTGCAGTTTCTCGCCGCCGTAATAATTGGGATAGGCGTGCCAGCGGGCATATCCGTCGATGGCCAGGCGGTCCGGGAAAACCACGTTTTCGTGGTCCAGGGGGCTTTCCAGGCGTACATCGGCATCAATCCCGGCCGCCGAAGTGATCCGGAGCACGATGGCCGAATCCGGGGCCGATACAAAGCAGCTGGCCCGGAAAGGCTGCCCGTCCTTGAGGCAGGAGATGGTGGCTGTGGCCGTAGAGAGGTTCAGTTCCCGGCGGTAGTCCGTTACATCGGCCGAATCCAGATAGTGGATATACAAGGTTCCCAGCGGCTGATAACTCTCCGTAAAATGCCCCTGAAGGCTCCGCTGCAGCTCTTCGGCCTTGCGGTAGTCTTCCTGCTCCAGAGCCTCCCGCACGGCCTGCAGGGCCTGCGTGCCGGAGCCCGTTAGCCCCACCATCTGCAGGTCCGGATGCTCCGGTCCCTTGTCCGGCTCTCCGGTCCAGAGGGTGATGTCGTTCAGGGAAATGCGCTCCTCCTGCGTCACGTGGCCATAGACCATGGCGCCCAGACGGCCGTTTCCCAGCGGAAGGGCCTCCTCAAAATACCGGGCAGGCTGGTTGTAATGCAGGAGCAGTTCCTGCGGTTTTTCCCGGCAGCCTGCCAGAAGGCAAAGGGCGGTCAGCATCCAGATGGTATGTTTCATAAGCGCAACGTTTTCACAAAAATACGGGTTTTTCCGCTAAAAAAGTGCTAACTTTGAACATTATGAAGAAACTTGTACTCGCCTTTTGCGCCCTGGCCCTGTTGGCCGGCTGCGCTTCCACCGGGGAACCGGGTTCCCAGGTGGCCGTGAATCCCCTTACTTATACGGATATTCCGGATCCGGACATTGTCCGCGTGGGCAATGATTACTATATGGTGAGCACCACCATGTACTTCTGCCCCGGCGCGCCCATCATGCATTCCAAAGACCTGGTGCACTGGCGCATAATCAGTTATGTATACGACGTAATTGAGGACGACGACAAGTACAATCTCCGGAACGAGCAGCAGGCCTACGGAAAGGGCCAGTGGGCCGCCACGCTGCGCTACCACAAGGGCACCTGGTACTGCCTCTTTGTGGCCAACGACCAGCACAAGACCTATCTATATAAGACCAAGAACATAGAGAAAGGCCCCTGGAAGCGCAACGAGATAGAAGGCTTCTTCATGCATGACGCTTCGCTCCTGTTTGACGACGACAACCGCCTGTGGGTGGCCTGGGGTAACGGAGAAATCCACCTGGTGGAACTGGAGCCGGACGGATCGGCCGTGAAGGCGGGGGCCGAAGAGCAGGTGATCATAGATTCCCCGCGCCGGGGCTGGATGCTCCGGGCCGAAGGTTCCCACCTGTACCATATCGGCGATTATTACTATCTGCTGGAGATTGACTGGCCCCGCGGCGGCGTACGTACGGCCACCTGCTGGCGCAGTAAGGACATCCAGGGCCCCTATGAAAGCAAGGTGGTGCTGCAGGGCACGCTGGGCGGCCGGGGCGACGGCATCGCGCAGGGCCCCATCGTGGACACCCAGTTCGGCGACTGGTATGCCATCCAGTTCCAGGACCACGGCGCGGTGGGCCGCATTCCCACCCTCCAGCGCGTAAGCTGGGTGGACGGCTGGCCCATCATGGGTAACAACGGCGTGCCGGAAGAGGAAGTGACCGTGAATCTGAAGGCCGATGGGGAAGACTACGTGTGGGACAACGACGAGTTCGACTCCTCCTCCCTGGCCCTGGTGTGGCAGTGGAACCACAAGGAGCCGGAAGGCTGGTCCCTCACGGAGCGTCCTGGCTGGATGAAACTCAGCGCCAACAGCTGCTATTTCGGCCTGCCGGATGCCCGCGGAACCCTTACCCAGCGCACCGTGGGTCCCCGCAGCGTGAGCGAAGTGCTCCTGGATGCATCGGCCCTGCAGCCTGGCGATGAAGCCGGTCTCTGCGCCTTCCAGAGCCGCAGCGCACGTATCGGCATAGAAGTCACCCGCGAGGGCAAGCGCATGGTCACCCTCCGGGAAAAGGAGGAAGTCCTCTCTCAGATGCAGCTGGAGGGAGAGCAGGTGTATCTCCGCATCCGCTACGTCTTTACGCCCATGGAAGAAGGGGACGTGCCGGACACGGCCTTCTTCAGCTGGTCGGCCGATGGGGAAAACTGGTACAACTTCAATTATGCCCTGGAGATGCGCTTCACGCTGGACTATTTCACCGGCTACCGCAGCGGCCTCTACTGTTTCCACCGCGAAGGACAGGGCGGCGCCGCCTACTTCGACTACTTCCACCAGTGGGTGTACTAGCCGGTTGGGACTAAACGTATGATTCTCAGCTAGATACGAATTTCTCCCTGTGATTCCGGTCACAGGGAGAAATCGTTAAATAACTGATAGTCAGTGTGGGGAAACTAAAAGACGTACGGATAGGCGGCGAGGCAGATATCGGGGGCCAGATCGCCGAAGTATTTGTCCCAGATCACCAGCAGCGGCTCAAAGAAGTAATTGGTGTTTCCGGAGAGGTCCAACTCCTTTTCGGCAATCTTGTGGGCGACAGCTGCCTTGAAATAGTCCAGATAAGGGGATTGGGAGAAGTCGAAGCAGTCGCAGGCGACCAGGATGAAGAAGGCTTCATAGGAGCCGAAATCCAACTCATTCAATTCCATCAAGGTTTCATAATCCTTGTTTTTGATGGCTGTTTCCGGGTCTGTGAAGAACTGCAGGTCTATGGCCACTTTCCCAAAGACCCAGATCAGAAGGTCCTCGGCATTCTTACGGGATGCCAGTTCCTTGAACAGGGCCGATTTGCCGGTAAGGCTGGTCATGGCGGCGAGGGGATAGTTGTAGGCATAGGAATAATCCACCATGGAAGGGTAATTGATGGCCGTTTTGATCAATGCCAGGGTGGTCATCTTCTCAAGGGTCTCCTGGGGCACTTCTATGGCTTCGAATCTTTCCGTTCCCGAAAGATGGGTCCATTCCTCATGGGAAATCTGGGAGAAATACTGATAAGGGGTGTTGATCTCTCCCGGATCTGCGATATCTTCCAGGCTGAAGGTCATGCTGTCCAGCTCCAGGTCTGACAGGCCGAAAAGGGCTGCATCCTCTCCCTGGGTGGGATCCGTCCAGTTTCCGTCTTTCTGGCAGGCTGTAAGGGCTGCGGCTATGCATAAAAGGATAAAGCTTCGTTTCATGATTCCGGTTTTAAGGGGTTCTGCAAAGATAACGCAAAAATACGGATAATACTGCGTGCCTAAAGATGAAAACGGAGGCCTGCCTGCAGCGTAAAGCTGAACGGGTTCTCGGTCCGGTAGGTAATGAGGGTGGTCTTGGTGAAGTAATAGGAAAGGGAAGGCTGGAGGTAGAGCGAGGCATGGGGCCCCAGCCGGTAAGCTGCATCCACAAAGGCTCCGGCCGACCACTGCAGGGAAGGCTCCTGGAAGCGGATGCCGCCCTGGACGGCCGACAGGCATTTCTCCGCCATGCCCAGGGCACCTGCGCCCACATCCAGTGGGCCGATGGAAAAGAGCCGGACGTCCAGTTTGAGCGGAATGCCCAGGAAATGCAGCTGCTGGTGTCCGGCCTGTTCCTCAAAGGAATGCAGGTAAGAATAGGTGAGGCCGCTTTCCAGGGCCATCCGGTCCCAGAAGTCCCAGCGTACGGCCAGACCCAGGCTCAGCGGAGGGTCGTGCCTGTAATGCAGCTGGTAAACCCCGCTGTTGTTCAGCAAGTTATTCCAGTAAATATAGGCCGCTTTGCTCTGGAGGCTCATCCTTTTGGCATACGCCTGCAGGGGATAGGAATCCCGCTGCCCCGTGGCACTTCCCCCCTGAAGGGTCACGGAAAGCCGTCTTTTGCGGGGTGCCGCCTGCTCCGTCTCCAAAGGGAACCATTCTCCCGCTTCCGGTCCGGAAGGGGTTGAGTCTATATCAACCGGCTTGGTATCAACAACTTCCGCTTCTTCTGCAGGGACCACTGCCGGCTCCTCCCGGGGAGGGACTGCGGGTTCCATCGGCCCGGAAACCGCTTCTTCCTTCCGGACAGGTTTCCGTGATGGAAGCGGTATCACCCGGCCCGTGGGCGGCAGGGTTGCCAACAGTTCCGGCCGCCCTTCCAGGACCGGCCGTTCCAGCACAGCCACCGGATGGGGGACGGTGGGGGTGGGACGGAAAAGCAGAATCCCGCCGGAGGGAATCAGCAGGGCCAGGGCGGCGGCCAGGCTCCATCGGCGTACAGTTCTCCGGTGCATCTTGCCGCTGATGCCGGCCCAACTTCCGGGGGAGGGGGAAACCTCTTCCGGGAAGCACTGTTCGCGCAGGGCATCGGCCCAGTTCTTTTCAGTTTTCATGGAGATACTGTTTTATCTGTTTGGCAAGTAACGCTTTCGCGCGGGATAAATCGGCCGATGAGGTCCTTTCCTGAATACCCAGCACTCTGGCAATTTCCTTATGGGAAAGGTGGTCGACGCAGTAGAGTTGGAACACGGTCCTGTAGCGGTCCGGAAGGCCGGAAATCATTGCCTGAAGCCTTTCCGGGGGCACTTGCAGGGTTTCCTCGTAGTCCGGTTCGGGGAGCATCTCTTCCAGCGGGCCTATATCGGTCTCCCGCAGCAGGCGTCTTCGGCGGGCTTTGTCGAAGAAAAGGTTCAGCGTCACGCGCGCCATCCAGCTGTACAGGGAGCCGCTGCCCTGCCAGCGGAAGCGCCCTATCCGGTCGAAGACCTTGATGAACGCATCCTGCAGGAGGTCATCGGCCTCGCTCCTGTCCCGGGTGTAGCGCAGGCACAGGGCCAACAGGCGGGGGCTGTAC
>JAEEQF010000063.1 GCA_016285175.1 Bacteroidales bacterium | reverse complement strand
GCGTGTTCAACTTCGAAGGCGGCTGCTACGCCAAGGTCATCAAGCTGGACAAGGAATCCGAACCCGATATCTACAACGCCATCCGCAGGGACGCCCTCCTGGAGAACGTAACCGTGGACGCTTCCGGCAAGATTGACTTCAACGACAAGAGCGTCACGGAGAATACCCGCGTGAGCTATCCTATCTATCACATCGAGAAGATCGTCCGTCCCGTTTCCCACGGTCCGGCAGCCAAGCAGGTCATCTTCCTTTCTGCCGATGCCTTCGGCGTACTGCCTCCCGTGAGCATCCTCACTCCTGAGCAGACCAAGTACTACTTCCTCTCCGGCTTCACCGCCAAGCTCGCCGGTACGGAACGTGGTATTACCGAACCCACCCCCACCTTCTCCGCCTGCTTCGGCCAGGCCTTCCTTGAGCTGCATCCCACCAAGTATGCTGAGGAACTGGTTAAGAAGATGAAGAAGAGCGGCGCCAAGGCCTATCTGGTGAACACCGGCTGGAACGGTACCGGCAAGCGTATCTCCATCCGCGACACCCGCGGCATCATCGACGCCATCCTCAACGGCAGCATCGACAAGGCCCCTACCAAGAACATCCCTTACTTCAACTTCGAAGTGCCCACCAAGCTGGAAGGTGTGGATACCGGTATCCTGGATCCCCGCGACACCTACAAGAACCCCGCCGAGTGGGAGGAGAAGGCAAAAGACCTGGCCGGTCGCTTCGTCAAGAACTTCCACAAGTACGAGAGCAACCGCGCCGGCAAGGCCCTGGTAAAGGCTGGTCCTAAATTATAATCGACTTCGCCGAATAATTTAGAGGAGACATCGACCGATGTCTCCTCTCTTTTGTTTACGTTACCCTCTCCCCAAACCCCTCTCCTCGGGAGAGGGGCTGGCGACAGAAGTCGCCTGTTCGCTTCGCTCAGTTATTCTCTCATTCGTCGGAGATAACCAAACCGTCGTAAGCTGGTTGGACATGGGCGGGAAGCTGCTTGCAAAACTCTTTGTGCCGGGGGAAGGCGTGGCTTAGGTGGGTGAGCCAGGTATGCCGGGCGCCAATCCGGTCGGCCAGCTCCAGTGCCTGGTCCAGGGAGAAATGCGAATGATGGGGATGATACCCCACGGTATTTAGCGTCACGTGCTCCAGGCCTTCCAGTTTGGCAAACTCGCTTTCCGGCAGGGAACTCATGTCCGTGATATAGGCTATGTTGCCAAAGCGGAAACCCAGTACGGGGAGCTGGTCGTGATAGCCCCGGATGGGGATTACGTTGGGGAGTTCATGGGAAGCCTCCAGGATAGCGTTGTCGGAGGGCTTGAGGCTGCCGTCGGGCTGCCGGTAGAAATAGCCGATATCGTGCACCCATTCCAGTTCTCCGGTACCTTCCAGGGAATCTACCCGGAACGGGCGGTCATCTATCAGATGCACGTGCCATTCGGGAGCGCCGGGATACTTGTGCTCTGCAAAGGCGTATGCGTAGTCGTTCTGAAGGGATTTCAGGACCCTGGGCTCGCAGTAGATCTCCACGGCCTTTTTGTCGATATAATTAAAGGAACGGACATCGTCCAGTCCGCCCGTATGGTCCTTGTGGTTGTGCGTGAGCAGGATGGCGTCCAGGTGCCGCACCCCGTGGGCCAGCATCTGCGAGCGGAAGTCCGGACCTGCATCTATCAGGATCTGCAGTCCCTCATGTTCCGCCAGCGCTGCCGCCCGGAACCGCTTGTCCCTGGCATCGGCACTTTTGCACACGGCGCACTGGCAGGCGATGATGGGCACTCCCTGCGACGTTCCCGTCCCTAAAAATGTCAGCTTCGTCATATCAAACTCCAACAGTAAGGTTTTTCATACAATACCTTACTGTCATATTAAATAATTATATCTTCAATGGTATTGAACTTATCGGGATCGGAGGGCTGTTCCACACGGATGTAATTGCCGGTGTAGCCGCCCATGAGGCCGTTTTTCACCGAGGATTCCCACAGGACCTTTTCCCGAAGGCCTTTGTTGGCGGCCACGAAACTGCTGTGGAGCTCTTCGCAAAGGGCTTCCAGACGGGCAACACGTTCCGTTTTGACGCTGTCCTGCACCTGGTCCTTCCATTCGGCCGCCCGGGTACCGGGCCGGCGGGAGTAGGGGAATACGTGGATGAAGGCTGGTCGGATGCGCTCCTTCAGGAAAGTGTACGTTTCCTGGAACAGTTCCTCGGTTTCGCCGGGAAGGCCCACTATCACGTCAATGCCGAAGAAGACCAGCGGCTCTCCGGGGCGTTCCATCGCTTGGCGGATATAGTCGATGCGGGAAGCGAAGAGAGCGGTGTCGTAGCGCCGTCCTACCCGTCTGAGCAGCGTATCGCTGCCGCTTTGCAGCGGAATGTGGAAGTGCCGCTGGAATTTGGTCCCGGATGCGATCCAGTCCACGATTTCCGGAGTGATAAGGTTGGGCTCGATGGAGGAAATACGGTATCGCTCAATACCTTCCACTTCGTTAAGGGCCTTGAGCAGGTCCAAGAAACGCTCTCCGGTAGTGCGGCCGAAGTCGCCGGTATTCACGCCCGTGAGCACCACTTCCTTGATCCCCTGAGCCGCAATCTCCCGGGCCTGTTTAACCGCTTCACAAACGGGTATATTCCGGCTCCGTCCACGGGCAAACGGTACAGTGCAGTAGGCGCAGAAGTTATCGCAGCCATCCTGCACCTTCAAAAAACTCCTGGTCCTTTCCCCACTGCTATAGGCTCCGAAAGTAGTTCCGTCCACGTTTTTGGACGAATTCGTGGATGGGACTAGTGCCCCCTCTACCGTTTCCGGAACAATTTGTTTCTTTTCATTGGCGCCGAAAACCTTCCAGACGCCTTCCAGGGTCTGAAGCTGCTCTTTGCGCAGCTCTGCATAGCAGCCGGTAACTGCGATCCGGGCCTCCGGAGCGGTTTTGTGGGCGCGGCGGATGAGGTTCCGGGACTTCTTTTCGGCCGTTTCCGTAACGGCGCAGGTGTTTATGAGGTAGACATCGGCCTGTTGCGTCCAGGGCACCACCTCCCAGCCGGCGGCCAGGAAGCCCCGTTCGTAAGTGGAGGTCTCTGCATAATTGAGTTTGCAGCCCAGGGTGGTGAAAGCTATTTTCATGACAGGAAGAGAAAGACGCAGGGGCGTTTGCCGATGACGGGCACCTCCCGTTTCCATTCGGCCACGGTACGGGTGCGGATGAACTGGTCCGGACAGGTGATGTTGGCCGCGATGCACAGGCGGGTGCGGGGGCTCAGGCACTGCAGCATATCGGCCAGGAGGGCGTCGTTGCGGTACGGCGTCTCAATGAGGATCTGGGTCTGGCGGGCACTGGCCGAGCGTTTCTCCAGCGCATGGAGGGCCGTGCGGCGCTCTTCCGTCTTGGCCGGGATGTATCCGGCGAAGGCAAAGGACTGTCCGTTGAGTCCGGAGGCCATGAGGGCGAGCATCAGGGAAGAGGGGCCCACGAAGGGAACCACCTCTATATCATGCCGATGGCAGAGGGCCACCAGCAGGGCGCCCGGATCCGCTACGGCGGGAAGGCCGGCCTCCGAGATGAGGCCTACGTTGCGTCCGTCCCGGAACAGTTGCAGGTACTTTTCCACCTGGTCGGGAGCCGTATGTTCGTTCAGTTCGTGGAATTCCAGTTCCTGGATGTGACCCTTGAGCCCCGCTGCCGACAGGTATCGCCGGGCGGTGCGGACTTCTTCCACCACAAAGCAGTCCAGCTGCGGGAGGAAGGACAGCACCGGGGCGGGAATAACCTCGGAGGGGTCTCCATCACCCAGGGGGGCGGGTATCAGATATAGTTTACCGTAAGTCATTTCTGGGGGTTGCATGGCCGGTGGAATCTATTTGCAGGACAACCTGCCTGGGGCTGAAGCCTTCCTGCGGCTGCTCCCTGTCCGGTCTGGGCTGGATGCGGAAGATCCGCTGGAACAGCTGGCGGAAAGAACTGAACTCCCGCTGGAAGGCAATGCCGGCGCCGTTACGCTGGCTGTTGTCCAGGTAGGAGGTGAACTCATCGGCCGAATGGGAGAAAAGGTTGGCGCGGAGCGATCCGCTCTTGTTAAGCTTGATTTCAATGTCCAGGTCTCCCGCCACTTCCGAAGTGGAGGCGCCGTACAGTTTCTTGTTTCCCACGGAGCCGTTAACAATCACACGGTTGTTGAACAGCTGGGTGGAAAGGGCCACGTCGAAGATGTTGGTGCCGGAATTGGTGGCCTGGTAGTTGAGACCCAGGTCCAGCGGGATGTCCAGTTTCTGGAAAATGTTGTTGATCTGTCCTGCCATGATACCGGTGACATTGGAAAAGAGCATCTCCGATCCGTTGGTGGTGATGCCGGATTCTTCCGAAGGGAGGAAACCGCCGGCCAGGAGCAGATACAGGAACTGTTTCTGTACCTTGTCTTCCGTGTTGAGGGCGGCGTCCACCTGGGCCTGGGTGGTGGGGTCCAGATCCGGGACATCGATGGAGAACTGGATTTGCGGGTTACGCAGCTTGTCGGTGAGGCTTATGCCGCATTCCACGTTGCGCCGGCTTACGGCGTTCTCATCGGAAATGAGGTTGGCCAGGCTGGCTTTGGTGGTGTAGAGACCGTTAACGTTCAATTCCGTATCCCAGAGGTCTCCGTAGAAGCGTACCCAGCTGCCATCCTGGATGGTGAAGTCCCTGCTTACCAGGTTCAGGGCCGAGAAGTGGAAACTGCCCTGGCTCAGCTGATAGTTGCCGTTGAGGGTGAGGGAAGAGGTGGAACTCTGGCTGTCTATCTCTACCATACCGGTACCGCTGGCCTTGAGCGAATTCTCGTCGCTAAGGTCTATATACACCACCACGTCCTGGGAGGGCCGGACGGAGAGGCGGATGCTTGTGTTGCCCTGGGAGCGGGCCGATTGGGTGCTGGTAGCCATCATCTGCTCGTACGGGTCCAGCACAACTTCTTCCTGCGGCTCCACGAAAGTGAGCATCTGGGAACTGCGGCTGGAACTGGAACCGCCGATGAGCAGGTGCAGGTTTCCTTCCCGCACCGTGGAGGCGTTTATGTTCAGGTTCAGGTCCGGCGACCAGCCGGTTACATCGGCCGTTCCGCTGGCGTAGAGGTCTCCGTACAGGAGGGAATTCATGCCCCTCTTCAGTTCAAGGACCTTCATCCGGTTGATGCGCACATGTACGTCCAGGCCGTAATTGCTGAATCCGTCCAGCAGGACGCTGCCGCGGATGGTGCCGATGCCTTCTTCCCTGTCCCTGATCCGGACGTTCGTGAAATGCAGGCCCTTGTCGTCCAAATCCAGGCTGCCGGATACTTGATAGGGCACCTGGCTGTAGTCCAGGGTTATCCGGCCGTCGTCTATACGCAGGTCTTCGCTGGAAAGCTGGAGATTCTTCAG
Organism: Bacteroidales bacterium; assembly: GCA_016285175.1. Classification (GTDB taxonomy): domain Bacteria; phylum Bacteroidota; class Bacteroidia; order Bacteroidales; family UBA932; genus Cryptobacteroides. Next base: position 6,046 of record JAEEQF010000063.1, on the reverse strand, counting down.
CGGGCCCTGCACCCGGATCCTACCGCTTAGTCCGCCGCCAAAATCCGAGAAGGCCGATGCCAGGATGGGAGCCGCGTATTCCAGGTTCAGCCCGTCCAGGGTGGCCTGGGCATTGAGTTCTGCGGTGGAAGGCTTGAGGAAACCGTCCACGTCCAAGGTCCTCTTCCCGTCCAGGTTGTTGCTCACAAGAAAATCGAAGCGGTCTTCCGCCTCATTCCTGTGGCTGTCTATCTTCACCTGTCCCAGGCGTCTCCCGGAAACCAGGGTGGAGTCGCAAGTGATTCCGGCTACCAGTCCCACGGCAGGGCTGGAAGGAGAGATGATCATGGCGCTGCCTGTGGCCAGGCCCTGTATGGGGGGAATATTGCTTGCAGGATTGTTCAGAAAGGCCAGGTTGAATTTCTCCATCCGGACAGTAAGGGTATCCGGCCGCTGGGCGGAGAATCCCCCGTCTACCAGCAGGGTCTCGTCTTCGTGACGGGCCAGCAGGCTGGAAATCTTCCAGTCTCCGTCTTTGAACAGGATGTTGTCCGATGAGATACCCCATCCTTCGCCTTCGTAATAAATGTTGGAGGGGAGAGCCTGGGCATTCACCGCAAGTTTCCCGTCCTCCCGGGAGAGGTCGGCCCCCAGGATGAGTTCCGCGCGTGTTTCCGCCTCTGTTTCGTTGTCGAAGGAGTAGGATACGCCCAGGTGGTCGTCATTGGCGAAGAGGGTGAGCCGGTTCCCCTTGAGTTCCAGTCCGGAAAGGTAGAGGGACGGGCTCACAAGATCGGCCTGCAGGGACTGTCCGGCATTGTCGATGTTAAGGTTCACGTCCCGCAGGAACTTGTCCAGATAGGCCAGGCGGCCGGAGGTGAGCCGTCCGCCCAGGGTTCCGTCCTTGTCCAGGCCCACGTGGAGCCGGGTGTTGTTTTCTATGTACAGTCCGGGCGCCACGAAGGAGAGCAGCTCCCGGGCATCCCTCACCGTAACGTTCAGGTCATATTCGGTACCGTCCCAGGCATAGCCGGAGGGGGTTTCCAGCAGGGAGGGGAGCTCTTTGTCCAGTACCAGGTACCGGAGGTCGTTCAAAAAGCTTTGGATGGATTCCCCGCCGGAGAAATTGACATCCATGAAATCCGACTTCAGGTCTATCCGGTGCTGGTAATTGCCGGCCAGGGCGGAAGCGGTTATATCGCCGATTTCGTGAACGCCGCTGCCGTTTTCCAGGTTCAGGCCCCGGATCAGTAGATCGGCCTGGAAGTCCTGGCCCTTGCCCATGGAGAATTGGGAATCGGCCTGGAAACTGACGCGGGAGGTGCCGCGTTTGTCCAGGTTCAGGGCCTGCAGGTCGGCATATCCCAGGCTGAGGAGGAAACTGTAATGGTCTTTGTTGTCGCTGCCCGGCCTGCCGGTTCCCTGGAAGAGGAAGCCCAGGTTGGGATCGGCCGATACGATGCGTCCGTCGAAGGCACCGTTCCGGTAATAGCCGGAACCGGAGATGTTGCTGTACGTATAGTCCAGGGCATGCAGACGCGCAATCTGGAGGGTGTCAATCTGCAGCTGGGGACCGTTTTGGGCCAGGGTGGCATTGAGACGGGAATCCAGGCTCACCGCTCCCAGCGCGTCTATGCCCAGGATGCGGCCCAGATCCAGTTCACGGGTCTTGAGCCTTCCGTCCATGCCGATATCCTTCTGGCTGTCCACCGCATTAAAGAGCACCAGATCCACCAGGGCCTCTCCGTTCCCCGTGGCGGCGCTTCCCTCAATGTCCAGGCTGTTGATGGGACCGCGGACGTTGCCGCTGAAGCTAAACTGCTGGCCTTTGGCAATATTGGAAAGGTCCAGATTGGTTCCGGGAGCCCAGGAATTCACGAAGGTGGAAAGGCCGGGCATGTCAAAGTCCAGGTCCTCTACCCGGAAGTCCAGGATGCAGTCCATGATTTCCGGGAGGCCTTTCATCCCGCCCTGTACCTGGGCCGTGAAGTTGGCATCGGCATCCTGCACCGTGATATCCTGCAGGTTGAAATCGTTTACCGTGCCGTTGAACTTGCCCTGCAGGTAACCGCGGAAATTGGTTCCCTTGGGGAGGGGGCCGAAGTGGCCGATGGTTTCCATGGAGACCAGCGTGCCCCGTTCTATCTCCGCCTCTATCCGGATTTTGTTCACGAAATCCCCATACTGGTCCAGCGGACCGTCCAGCAGCAGCTTCCTGGCAAGGACATGGGTGTCTTTCTCCCGCAGTTCCAGGTTTGTCATGAGGGCCTGTCCGTTGCCCACTTTAACTTTTGCCGAGGCTTTCTCAATGATCAGCCCTGTTTCGTTTTCTCCCAGCCGGAGGTTCTCCACCGTTCCGGAGATAATGTTGTGGGAGTAGCGGAGGTCCTTTGCCTTGAGGGTGCTCACCCACGCGTCCAGGTTGTTCCAGTCAATGGTCCCTTCTTCGTAGGTGCTGCCTTCCGCTTCACTCACCGGATTCAGGAGGCGGAAACGTAAATCGCTCAATTCCACATCCTTGGCATCGAAGAGGTTGCCCAGGTCCTTGCTTTCCTGGTCCGGATTGTCTTCAATGCGGAAGATGCGCTGGATGTTGGTGGTTGTATAATGGGGGCGCTCCGTGGGTTCTATGACCAGGTTGAAGGTGACGCCCTGCGCCGTGAGGCGGCTCACATGGATGCCTTCATGGGAGAAAAGACCGCGGATGCTGAATTTGGCGGAGAGATGCCTGAGCTGGGCCACCGTATCGGCCCGGTGGTCCGCGGCGGCCGGGTCCGTGACCAGGACATCCTTGAGAATAAGGGTTTCAAAAGGCTTGAAACTCACTTCGCTGAAGGAGATGTCCGCATCCATGCTGTCCTGGAATCGCTGCACCACCATCTTGCCGATGAGGGACTGGATCTTGGGGGACTGTATGGCGACAAGGGCACCCAGTAACAGCAGAAATACCGTTACCAACGTCCACCCCAACACTTTGAAGGATATCTTGAGCCCCTTTTTCATCAGTTTACAAAAATAAGAAGAATTTTTGTAAAATGGAGGGCTTATATCCGCTTAATACGAGACTAGGAACGGGATCCCAGGTATAGCAGCACCATGCTGAGCAGCAGCAGTACCAGGTCCAGGGCTTTGGATTTGAGGTTTTTCTCCTTCAGCAGCAGGGCACCGATGGCGAAACTCACCAGGACGCTGCCGCGGCGGATCATGGACACCACGGAGATGAGGGCGTCGGGCTTGGAGAGGGCCTGCATATAGAGGAAATCGGCCCCGCAGAGGAAAAGGCTGATGAAAGGGATGGCCGGACTCCAGTGGAAAGGAGTGCCTTTCCGCCGGCGGGGCCACCAGAGTAAGGCGGCTATCACCAGCATGATAAGTGCCTGATACAGAGAATACCAGCTTAGTACCTGCATCCGGTCAAGCCCCAGCTGGGAAGGGGACATGAGGTACTTGTCATACAGGCCGCTGAATGAACCCAGCAAGACAGCCAGGATGAGGCAGAGGATCCACTTGTTTCCCCGCTTATAACCCTCTTTCACCCCGCTCAGGCGCATCAGGAAATAGGCGATGATGGCCAGGGCCACACCGGCCCATTGGAGTGGGTTGAGCCTCTCGCCGAACAGGAAGATGGCTCCCACCAGCACCAGGACGGGACGCGTGGCATTCACAGGCCCCACGATGGTGAGCGGAAGCTGCTTCATGGCAACGTAGCCCGCCATCCAGGAGGACAGCACCAGGGCGCTCTTGGCTATGATGTATTTTTGCGCAGCCCAGTCTCCAAACCCCGTTTTGAACAGCCAGGGAGAAAAGAGGACCGTACTGATGAGCGTATTGATAAGCAGGACGGGAATGACGGCATTGTCCTTGAGGGCAATCTTCTTGAAGGAATCATATCCGCCCAGCAGGACGGCCGATCCGAATGCCAGGAGCCACCACATACTTTAAAAATCGGCCATCCGGGAAACGGGGGCCACGTCCAGCGGAGTGCGGACGCCGGCCTTGTACTGGAACCAGCCGGCGATGGCTATCATGGCGGCGTTGTCCGTAGTGAATCTGCGCTCCGGAAGATAGGTGTTCCAGTGACGCTTAAGTCCTTCGGCTTCAATTCTTTCCCTGAGCCCGCTGTTGGCGCTTACCCCGCCGCCGATAGTCACTTCCCGGATACGGGTCTCCTTGGCCGCGCGGATGAGTTTCTTGAGGAGGATGTCGATGAGCGTTTTCTGGAAACTGGCGCAGAGGTCTTCCTTGTTGTTTTCCAGGAAATCCGGGTCCAGGGCCAGCTGGTCCCGCACAAAGTACAGCAGGGAGGTCTTTACGCCGCTGAAGCTGTAATCCAGCCCGGGGATGTTGGGTTTGGCGAAATGGAAGCGTTCCGGATCTCCTTTCTTTGCCAGGGCGTCGATGACGGGACCGCCGGGATAGCCCAGGCCCAGCATCTTGGAGCATTTGTCAAAAGCTTCTCCCACCGCATCGTCTATGGTCTGGCCCAGGATCTCGTATTCCGTAGGGCTTACCACCTTCACAATCTGCGAGTTGCCGCCGGACACCAGCAGGCACAGGTACGGGAAGGAAGGTTCCCGCACCGGGACATCGGCCTGGCGGATGAAATTGGCCAGGATGTGGCCCTGGAGGTGATTCACCATCACCAGGGGGATATCCAGGGAGAGGGAAAGCGCCTTGGCGAAGGATGTTCCCACCAGCAGCGAACCCAGCAGACCCGGGCCGCGGGTGAAGGCGATGGCTGTAAGGTCTTTTCCCTCTACACCGGCTTTCCGCAGGGCCTCCGAGACCACCGGAACGATGTTCTGTTCGTGCGCCCGCGAGGCCAGCTCCGGCACCACGCCGCCGAAGTCCTTGTGTACTTGTTGCGATGCGATGACGTTGGACAGCAACACGCCGTCGCGGATGACAGCCGCCGAAGTGTCGTCGCAGGAAGATTCTATGCCCAGGATAATGTCTGCCATTGCGGGTGCAAAGTTAACACTTTTCTGCGCAATTGATGCCATCCAGGGCCGATGAAACGATGCCGCCGGCATATCCGGCACCTTCCCCGCAGGGATAGAGGCCGGGAACGTCCACATGTTCAAGCGTTTCCGGATCCCGGGGCAGCCTTATCGGCGAGGAGGTGCGGGATTCCACGCCCAGCAGCAGGGCGTCGTTGGTATAGTATCCGTGCATCTGGCGGTCCACCTGAGGGAAAGCGCGCCTGAGGCGCAGGGCCACGTGCTCCGGAAGCAGTTCGTGAAGGGGAGCGGAAAGTGCACCCGGATGATAGGACGTCCTGGGCAGGTCGGCCGATACTATGCCCCGGCAGAAATCCTTCATCCGCTGGGCCGGAGCCTGGAGGGGATGCTTCCCGCCGTGATCCTGGACATAGCGGAACATGGCCCTTTCCACGTCCCGCTGGAAATCCATCAGGGCGAAGGGCCCCTCATACTGCGCGGGCTGGTCGCCGGGTTCTATCTGCACCACCACGCCGGCATTGGCCCATTTGGAATTGCGGGCGGCGTTGGACATCCCGTTCAGGACCACGGTCCCGTCTTCCGTGGAGGAGGGGACCAGGATGCCGCCCGGGCACATACAGAAAGAGAAGACGCCGCGCTCTTCCACCTGCTGCACGAAGGCATATTCGGCGGTGGGCATAAACGGCTGATACTTACCGTGATAACGAATCTGGTTGATGAGCCACTGCGGGTGCTCCACCCGGACGCCCAGGGCAAAGCCCTTGGCCTCCAGGGCCCAGCCTTTCCGCTGGAAAAGCTCGTAGATGTCGCGGGCCGAATGGCCGGTAGCCAGGATTACTTTATCGGCCTTGTAAGCGACTGGTCCGCAATGCACTTCAAAGCCATCGGCCAGGCGGACGATGTCCGTTACCCGGCTGTCGAAATGATATTCCCCGCCGTGGTCTTCAATGCACTCCCGGATGTTTTTCACAATTTCCGGCAGGCGGTCCGTGCCGATATGCGGATGCGCATCGATGAGGATGTCCGGATGGGCCCCGAAAGCCACCAGCTGGTGCAGGACCTCCCTTATATCACCCCGTTCGGGGGAACGGGTGAGCAACTTGCCG